>CAYNKH010000039.1:0-1642 GCA_964397745.1 uncultured Bacteroidales bacterium
AAATAAACGTATTAATTTTACTAAAACATAAGAAAATTCATTTTGTTTAACCACACAAGGAATAAAACTTAGTTACAAGTCTTAAAACCATCAATATTCTTTTGTATTATTGCATCAAAACCAAGCATTAGCTTACGAAGCATTTTATTATCAACATCGTAATTGATATCTTCAATAGAATTTATGGGCAGAATTTTTGGTGAAGTACCACTAATAAATGCTACATCATATTTTTTTATCTCATCTACACTTATGTCTATTTCTTTTACTTCGATTTTACTTTGATTAGCAAGTTCAAAAATTTTTAATCGAGTAATGCCCGGCAATACATTTTCGGATTTTGGAGTAAACAATGTATTATCTAAAATAAAAAATAAATTTGAACGACTTCCTTCAGTTAATATACCATTTTCATTGTAAAATAAGACTTCATAATAGTCAGTAGTACTTAATAGATTATCAATTTTTTGTCTTATTTCTCCATGCCATATCTTTTTTTTAGGATTTGGACGCTCATGTTGGTAAAGGCAAGTCTTAACACCATGTTTATATTGATCTTGTTTGGGGTAAAGATGATTAATTTGCTTAACGTGGATTTCGCATTTCGTGGTGTTTTCCGAAACTATAGTATCAATACGAAGATTTCCATTATCGATTTTCAAAGTTTTTATAGCACTGCAAATTTCTTGACGAAAATTCTTTTCACACACTGCTTTTACATTTAGAGATTTAAGTGAATTCACAAATCTTTCGTGATGTTCGTTAAGGAATAAAGGTGCTGAATTTATTACCCTTACTACTTCATATATATTTACTGCTTGCATTTTTAATTATATTAATTGTATTGTATCGGCAATTAGTTTCATTAATGTCTCTACACTTTTTTGGAAATTACCCAATACAATCTCAATAGATACAGGTTCTTCATCCTCTTTCCAACAATCGTAATCAGTAGAAATTGCAATAACCGCATAAGGAATTCCAGCTTCATTTGCCAAAATAGTTTCGGGAGCTGTACTCATATTAATCATATCAGCTCCCCACATTCGGAACATATTAGATTCGGCTTTTGTTGAAAAGCGAGGTCCTTCGATCGTAATTATAGTACCCGATTTATGTAGAGTAATATTTGATTTTTGAGCTGCAATTTTGATTTTTTTTCTCAATTCCTTTGAATAAGGCTCCGCCATTTGACAATGTTGCATTTGTCCTGGTTCAAAACTATCATGAAAAGTAAAAATCCTATGTTTTGTAAAGTCGATAAACTGATCAGCAAGTACAAAATCACCAGGTTCTATATCTTCTCGCAAACTTCCACATGCCGTTGTTGCAATAATCATATCACAACCCAAGTCTTTTAAAGCAGTAATATTTGCTCGATTATTAACATTTGTAGGCGTTATGGTATGTTGTCTACCATGCCGTGAAATAAGGGCAATTTTATGTCCAAACATTTTGCCAGTTAATATTTCGGACGAAGGCTCGCCATATTCAGTTGTAAGTTTTATCTTTTGTGGATTATTAAACAACTCACTATTCTCAAGTCCTGTTCCACCAATTATTCCAATCATAAGTATAAGTTATTCGTCATCATCATCATCATCATCATCATCATCATCATCATCATCCGTCAAATTAACTG
>CAYNKH010000039.1:1742-20896 GCA_964397745.1 uncultured Bacteroidales bacterium
TCATCATCATCATCATCATCATCATCATCATCATCATCATCCGTCAAATTAACTGCAATAGATTTTAAGGCTTTCGATTTTAGTACATTTTCTGGTTTTGGGAGGGTTGACTCAGGGTTTTCAATCCTTTGAAGATTCCATTTGAGTATATCATTATCAGGAAAATACTGCAATCCTTTCATAGTTAAATACTTAGCACTATCAAGCAATGGTTCTTCAAGACTAATCAAGTGATTTACATATAGGTCGAAACCTTCTAACATCATAAATTCGGTATTTTGCACCTCTCCTTGAGTTCTATTATTCATAGTATTAAAAACGGAGTCGAAAACTTCTTTTGCAGTTTCATTATCGCCACTCATTGCACTTAAAGTACCATGCAGAAAATATACATTAATGTCTGTATGCGTTTTCATAATTTTTCTGACGTACGAATTAGCTTTAGAAACTTTGCCACTTTTCACATAATGTTCTACATAATATATACCGCTAATAGCAATTTCTTCGAGCATATCATTATTATCAGGATAATAAAAACCTGCTTTACGATCTCTTTTCTTTGAATACACCGAATATTTTAGTGCTAATTTATATGCTTGAGCATATTCTGGGACTTTCATCAACAAAGTTGAATCTTCCAAACCCATAAGGAATATTTTATTGTAAGAAGCTGCGAGATACAAATAGACTTCTGCATCCTTACGGTATTTTTCTTTTAATATCATGCGATCTGCTTTGAAGGCACAATCTTCCCACTGTTCGTTTTTATAATATGCTGCTAGTTTTTTATGTACACTACCTTTTACCTGAGCAAATAATGGTAATCCCATTAAGACAACCACTACAATTGATACAATTTTTCTCATAATCACAGAGTTTAATTAAAAGCGAAAAATATAACTTATTATTTATAAAAAACGAAAATATAAGTTTAAATTTTCAATAATTTATCAACTATCCAAAAACTGTTCCTAAAATTTGGAAGAAAAAGGTTGCTTATATTTATTCAGTTTTTTTGTAAAGCAATCGATTAAATGTTTATAAACAGTTATCTTCTTATTACTTAGGTAATTATTTATAAGTGTTTTGAGTTCAAAACAATATTAGCTCAGTTTATACCCCTCTTTCAACAAAAATTCTTTAATTTTATCAATCATTTCGCCTTGAATAATTATTTCTCCATTTTTTGCAGATCCTCCAGTACCACATTTTGTTTTGATTTGCTTAGATAAAGCCTCTAAATCATCAGATTTACCAACAAAACCAGCAATAATAGTAACTGATTTTCCTTTTCTTTGTTTACGATCAATAAAAACCCTCAATTTTTGTTTTGCAGGAGTAAGAGTTTCGATTTCCTCTATTTCGTTTGTATCATACTCAAAATCCTGATTTGTAGAATAAAC
Organism: uncultured Bacteroidales bacterium; assembly: GCA_964397745.1. Classification (GTDB taxonomy): domain Bacteria; phylum Bacteroidota; class Bacteroidia; order Bacteroidales; family ML635J-15; genus Bact-19. Next base: position 3,146 of record CAYNKH010000039.1, read on the forward strand.
TACACCTTCTCTATTTTTCCATTGTTTTTTCATGTTCATTGTTTTTCAATCATCATTCTGTAACCATTATATTTATTAAATTAGTATAATTGTTGTTTCCACATCACACTATTGTTTTCCATAAAAAAAAGTAGGCATATAAGCCAGATTCTGTATTCTCGCATAACGAGACCTCTATCATTTATCTAATGCGATCTACCCCCCGGCTCAGGCGAGCAGCCTTAAACCGCCGGTATATGTGATCTTGCAACCCACAGTGCGAACAGCTAATGATGTTGCCATCACTACTGGTAGGCTCTTACCCTACCTTCTCACCCTTGTTCGTCAAAGACGAACGGTTATTTTCTTCTTCGCATACATACCCTCACGGATATCTCCTCTTTCAGAAGTGCAGTGCCCTGTGTTGTCCGGACTTTCCTCCCTTTCGACTAGCAAAAAGGCGATAGAATTGCCTACTTTGGTGCAAAAATACAAAAAACATCTATATCTAATTTTTATTTATCCATTGATTTTAATTAAATTTGTCCCAAATACAAAATGAAGTGACAAAATTTACAGAATTAAAATATAAATATGGTTTATATCGATTGCGTAAAGACTTTCGTAAACCAGAGGATAATGCTATTGCCTGTAACCTAAAACAAGCAAAAAGCATTGGCATTATTTATAATGCTACAAAACAAGAAGATTTTATTCTTGTTAAAGATTTCGTTTGCAAACTAAAGACCATAGTTCCGCAAGTTCAAGCAATGGGCTTTGTAAATAATAAAGAGCTTTCTGATTTTCATATCCAGCCTTTAGAATTTAGTTTTTTTTGTAACAGCGATTTAAACTGGTATTACAAGCCCCACGAAGATTCGGTTGATGAGTTTGTAAAAAAAGAGTTTGATATACTTATTGATCTTAACTTTAAAGAACTGCTAGCCGCTAGATTTGTTCTTGCCGAGTCGGCAGCATTATTTAAAACAGGCAGATTTTGTAATATAGAGCCAAACTACTACGATTTGATGATTCAATTACCTAAGATAGACAAAAATCAGGAAGACGAAGAAGATGTAAATCCATTAATACTTTTGATACAGCAAACTGAACATTATTTACAAATGATAAAACCCGAATAATATGAAAACAAATTTTACTGGTACTGGAGTAGCAATGATAACTCCTTTTAAAGAAGACAAATCTGTTGATTATAACGCATTTGCGAAGTTAATTGATTTTTTGATAGACGGAGATGTCGATTTTCTGCTTGTGATGGGAACCACCGCAGAGTCTGCAACTTTATCATTTGATGAGAAAAACAAAATACTCGCTTTTGCAAAAAAACAAATTGCTAGTCGAGTGCCAATAATGTATGGTTTAGGAGGTAACGACACTGCCGATATTGTCGAAAAAATAAAAAACACCGATTTATCTGGCGTTGATGGGATATTAACTGTCGCACCTTATTATAATAAACCTAATCAAGAAGGAATGTATCAGCATTTTGCGGCAATTGCTATTGCAAGTCCTGTGCAAGTGATTTTATATAATGTACCTGGACGTACAGTAGTTAACATATTACCACAAACTGTACTTAGACTTGCAACTGATTTTGAAAATATAGTAGCAATCAAAGAAGCTTCTGGCTCGGTTGATCAAATTATGGAGTTAATAAGAATTATGCCAAAAGATTTTACCGTAATTTCGGGAGATGATGGTTTGACATTACCGCTTATTGCAGCTGGTGTCGAAGGTGTTATATCTGTTATTGCAAACGCATTTCCAAAACAATGGTCAGATATGGTTAGATACGCTAAAAACTATCAATTTAACAAAGCAAAACCTATTCATTACAGGTATTTACCGACTATATCAAACTTGTTTGCCGAAGGAAATCCCTCAGGTGCAAAAGCATATCTATCGCAAATGCAAATTATCGAAAACCATCTTCGATTGCCAATGATACCAGTTAGCGATCAACTTCTAACAAATATTATAAATGATTTAGAAACAGAATAATACTAATTTTACAATACATCGATTTACACACACATTAATTTAACAAAACAATTATGAGAGCTAAACTTAAAGCATTTTTTTACGCATTAAGACTGCATATTTTTATTCCGTCAAATATTCTTTTCTTTTTGGGAAACCTCGCTGGACTTTCGAGATTTGTCCATAAACACAAAAAAGATGGAATGTGCGACTATTATTCATCAAAATTCGATTATGCTAAACGTGAACAACTTTATGAGCATGTTATCGACAAATTTAGTCTAAATGATGACGGAATTGTTTTTTTTGAATTTGGTGTTTCTAGAGCTATATCTTTTAGATGGTGGGTAAACAAAATAACAAATACTGAATCGAGGTTTTATGGTTTTGATACTTTTACGGGATTACCCGAAGATTGGGGTACATTTAAAGCTGGCGATATGTCAACTGGAAATGAGTTGCCAAAAATCGATGATAAACGTGTAAGCTTTTATCAAGGATTATTTCAGCAAACATTATTGCCGTTTTTAGCAAATTATGACAAATCAAAAAGAAAAGTTATTCATTTAGATGCTGACTTATATTCATCTACACTTTATATACTAACAATTATGTATCCCTACTTAAAACCAGGGGACATTTTGTTTTTCGATGAATTTAGCGTACCAATGCACGAATATAAGGCATTTATGGAATGGACAAAATCATTTTATGTTGACTATGAAGTTTTAGGATCAGTTAACAACTTTTTTAGATTAGCAATAATGATTAAATAGTGTCGCAAACCACCATAAACCTTACTAAAACCGAAAATATAACTTTGCAAAAAAATACTTATGAACTTCACACTTAATAATAATACGGACAATTTTTTTCTCATCGCAGGGCCATGTGTTGTCGAGAACAAAGAAATTACTATTCAAACAGCAAAACACTTAAAATTAGTATGTGATAAGCTAGGAATACAGCTAATTTTTAAATCATCTTACAAAAAAGCTAACCGCTCGTCTGTTAATTCATTTACAGGACTTGGTAATCAAAAAGCTCTTGATATTTTAATGCAAGTTAAAAGCGATTTATCATTACCAATATGTACAGATATTCATCTACCCGAAGAGGCAGCTTTTGCGGCACAAGTTGCAGATATTGTTCAGATACCAGCTTTTCTTTGTCGCCAAACTGACTTATTAATTGCCGCTGCAAAAACAGGCAAATATGTAAATATTAAAAAAGGTCAGTTTTTATCTCCCGATGCTATGGAGTTTGCAGCAAAAAAGATTGTAAATGCTGGTAACAATAAAATAATGCTTACAGAACGTGGAACAACATTTGGTTATCAAGATTTAGTTATTGATTTTAGAGGGATTCCTAGAATGCAGCAATTTGGATACCCTGTTGTGCTTGATGTTACACATAGTTTACAAATACCTAATCAAAGTTCAGGCGTAACAGGTGGACAACCAGATATGATAGAATATATGGCAAAAGCTGGAATTGCTGTTGGAGCAAATGGTTTATTTATTGAGACACACCCCAACCCCGCTATCGCTAAGTCTGATGGTGCAAATATGCTACAACTAGACTTAATTGAAGGCTTGCTGTTAAAATTAGTAAAACTAAAAAAATCTTTAGTGTTTTAATAGGTCTTGCTGATTAAAGCTTAATGGCAATAAGTCGGAAATAGAGCTAAACTCTAAGATATGTTTTTCGGAGGCCAAAATAATACGGATATCACTTTTATATCTCATTTCGGTTTCAGCAATAACTTGTCGGCATGAGCCACACGGCGAAATTGTTTGAGGAACAATCTTATCATCATGATCAATAACAACAATTATAATGCTGTCCACTGCAGTATTAGGATAATTGGCATTTGCATAAAATAAAGCAACCCTTTCGGCACATAGTCCTGACGGATAAGCAGCATTTTCTTGATTGTTTCCAGTAACAATCAAGCCATCCTTAAGTAATATAGCCGCTCCTACTCTAAAATGAGAATACGGAGCATAAGCGTTTTTTGCTGCATCAAGAGCTTTAGAGATGAGAGTTTTATCAATCTCTTTGAGATCCTCATATTGCAATTCTTTGTACTTAATATTAAATTCCTTATTTTTCATAAAGCAATATATTTATTCAAAATTACTAAAATTTTTCAATTTAAACTAATTACAAGCTATTATTTCAAAATTACTCTAAGATTTACACTCAAACAAATTGCACATTTCACAACCATACATTTGTGTTTATACAAGATAAATAATAATGCCCTAATAACAGTTACATCAATATTATATAAGAAGCAGATATATAAAACAATTACTTTTTAGTGATTTTTATTGGTTACACTATAAGAGGTCTTAAGACTAAAAATTACACATAAATAACAGATAAAGCGACAAAAAAACACGAAATCTTAAACATTTATTATCTTTGCAAAAAAAAAATATGTTTGAAGCTTTACAGGCAATGGATGGAGCCACTCTTAATTTTAGTCAAGGTGGCTTATTTATTCTAAATATTACAATTGCCATTATTATGTTTGGTGTAGCTTTAGAAATAAAGCTAAGCCATTTCAAGGAACTTATGATAAAGCCAAAGCCAATAATAGTTGGTGTAATTTCACAATTTATCTTGCTTCCATTATTGACGTTTTTATTAATAATAGCATTTTGGACTAATATTACTGTTGGAGTTGCCATGGGAATGATACTTGTAGCAAGTTGTCCTGGAGGCAATGTTTCTAATTTTATTTCTTCGCTAAGTAAAGGTAACACAGCTTTATCTGTCTCATTAACTGCAATTGCAACTATATCAGCAATTGTTATGACACCCCTAAATTTCTATTTATGGGGAAAAGCATACAATACATTGGGACCATGGGCTAACAACGATTTATTGCAAAAATTAAGCATTGATCCCATTGATATGTTTAAAACTGTTATAGTTTTATTAGGAATTCCTATTGTACTTGGAATGCTCTGCAATCATTTTTTTCCAAAAGTAACTGATAAAATCAAAACACCTATTAAAGCATTTTCTATAATTTTCTTTATGGGAATGGTTGTAATAATGTTTGCAAACAATTATGATTATTTTGTAAAATACATTGCATGGGTATTATTAATAGTTTTTATTCATAATGCTGTTGCTATCAGTTCTGGATTTGGTTTTGCAAAATTATTCAAACTAAATTATCAAAACTCAAAAACTATTGGCATCGAAACTGGGATTCAAAATAGCGGTTTAGGTCTTGTACTACTTTTTAATCCCAAAATATTTCCGCCAGAATTAGCTCTTGGTGGAATGATGATAGTTGTGGCATGGTGGGGTATTTGGCATATTATGGCAGGTTTAAGTATAGCAAGTGTATGGAGACGAATAAAGAATTAAATAAATATAAGCATCTTTATAAGCATTCTAAACTATGGGATTTGCTTAGCATGTACGTGAGATTTATGCACAGTTTGTTTTATAAAGACATAATTGTTGAAGGTAAAAAAAATATTCCTAAAGAAGGTCCCCTTATTTTTGCTCCTAATCATCAAAATGCACTAATGGACCCTTTAGCTGTTATATTTACAGTAAAAAGGCAAATAGTCTTTCTTGCTCGATCAGATATTTTTAAAAAAGGTCTGATATCTAAATTTCTTGTGTATTTGAAAATACTACCTGTTTTTAGGATAAGAGATGGAAAGGAAAACTTAACCAATAACGACCTCACTTTCGAAATAGCTTCAAGAGTTCTCGAAAGCAAGCAATATATCGGCATCTTTCCCGAAGCTCGACATACTGACAAAAGAAGACTACTTGGTTTAAAAAAAGGAATCCCTCGTTTAGCATTTATGGCAGAGGAAAAAAATAATTTTAACCTAAACATCCGAATTGTCCCAGTTGGTATATATTATAGCAAATATAATCGAATGCGTAGCATTTTGCATGTGAGATATGGAACTCCAATACAGGTTAGCGATTTTAAAGAAGAGTATCTTGAGAATCCACAAAAAGGAATGATAAGTTTACGTACTGCAATGGATGAAGCAATCAGACCATTAATGATTGATATCCGTAGCATCGAACTATACGATACTTATGAAAGCATTAGACGGCTTTATGTAAAAAATCTTATCCGAAGATTTAAGTTGGGCAAGCTAACACAAATAAATAAATTTAAAGCTGACAAAATAACAATTAAGGCACTGGAATTATACGAAAAAGACCATCCTGAGAAAATGCCGGAAATTAAGCAAAAAGTCGAAGAGTACGAGGCACTAAAAACAGAATATAAACTCTCTGACCAATCAATTGAGAAACCATTTTTAAGTCTTTTTAGGATACTTGGAAACACTTTTATTTTATTTATCAGTCTGCCAGCATTTATTTATGGATTAATTAATAATATTTTCACATATTTTACACCCAAAATTCTAGTGCTTAAAATAAAAGACAAGCAATTTCATAGCAGTATTAAATTTGCTTGGGCATTATTTGTCTTCCCAATAATATATGCTATTCAAATCTTAATTGTTGCACTGATTGTTCCAAAGTTTTGGATGGTGCTTGCTTACGCTATTTCATTACCTATATTTGGTTTACTTGCAAGAGTAATATTTGAATGGTTTACAATAATTTTAGAGGATTTCCGGCTTCTAAGATTAAGAAACATTAAACCATCTAGATATAAAACAATAAAAGAATTGCATCATAATCTTATTCTTGAGCTTGATTTGATTGTAACTCATTGGAATAGAAAATCAGAATAAAATATTTTATCAGTTTTTTAATAATGTTCTTCTACTTATCAAAAATATTACAATATCTAATCTCACCAAGTGTGTGGATTATTGTTCTGTTTGCACTATCATTGATAATTAAAGAAAAACCTCTTAAAAAATATCTTGCTATTGCTACATTCTCTCTATTGGTGTTTTTCACAAATCCATTTATTTTTCACGAATTTATGAGAGCATGGGAGCCCGAAGCTATTCAAAAAGACGAATTAAAGAAAAAATATGATTATGCCATTGTTTTATCTGGTATGATAACCTACGACAACCAATTTGAAAGGATTAACTTCAAATCCTCACATGACAGACTTATGCAGGCAATTGAATTATACAGAGAAGGATATTGCGATAAAATTTTTATCACTGGAGGCTCTGGCGAGATATTTAATCAAGAATTTAAGGAAGCAGAAATACTTCAGGGCTATCTAATCTTATTAGGAATACCCCAAACAGATATACTGATAGAAAAAGAGTCTAAAAATACTTATGAAAATGCTGTGGAGTCTGCCAAAATTTTAAATCCAATGGTAAATAATAATTCATATCTATTAATTACTAGTGCCTATCACATGCGACGAGCTGCAGGGTGTTTCGCCAAACAAGGATTTGAATTTGATATTTATGTTACTGATAGGTTTTCTGGGAAACGAAAATATACTTTTGATCAAATATTTGTTCCAAAAGCCGAAGCTCTTGAAGGCTGGACACTTCTTATTCACGAGGTTACTGGTTATCTAGTTTATGGTATAATGAGTTATCGGTAAATAGTGAAATCAATTTCGCACACAAGTTCTCAAAAGTTCTTAACTCAAAAAACTATCGAATTCAGCTTATTAGATACTTTTAAATAAATTAACAAATAATTGTTGTAAACTTCTGTAACAGATTTTATTACTATTCATTTATTAAGTTTATTTTTGTCTAAAAATATAAGAATGAAACTTATTATTTACATAATACTAGGATTACTTTTTCTTTCGTGTAAAAATGCAAACACGACAAGTGCAAATATCAGTTTCGAGAAGCAGGAACAAATTTTAGACACAACAATTTATCCAGGAATTTATGAAACAACAACCTATATTGAGTTAATTAAAAATAAGCGAATTGCAATTGTTGGAAATCAAACTAGTGTAATAGAAAATACTCACCTTGTGGACACACTTATTGCACTAAACCAAAATATCGTCAAAGTTTTTTGTCCAGAACACGGTTTTAGAGGCACTGCCGATGCGGGAGCAAAAATCAATGACAGTACTGACCCAAAAACTGGACTACCAATAATTTCATTGTATGGTAATAATAAAAAACCTCACAATAAACAACTGACAGACGTTGACATTGTAATATTTGATCTTCAAGATGTAGGAGTAAGATTTTACACCTATATTTCGACACTGCACTATGTAATGGAGGCATGTGCCGAAAACGATATTCCTCTGATTGTACTTGACCGCCCTAATCCCAATGGACATTATATTGATGGAGCTATTTTAGATACTGCAAATAACAGATCTTTTATTGGTATGCATCCAGTGCCAGTAATTTACGGAATGACAATAGGCGAATATGCGTTAATGATTAATGGGGAAAGCTGGCTTAATAATTCAATACAATGTGATCTCAATATTGTCTTATGTAAAAACTATACACATAAAAGTAAATATTCGCTTCCAGTTGCCCCTTCACCCAACCTCCCAAATGACAGGTCAATTGAACTGTATCCTAGTTTATGTTTGTTTGAAGCAACGAATTTAAGCATAGGCAGAGGAACTGACAAACAGTTTCAAATAATTGGGCATCCATCTTTGAATAAAGTAGCCGATGCTGATTTTACCTTTACTCCAAAACCTAACAAAGGAGCTTCAAACCCAAAACTAAATGGCGAATTGTGTTATGGCTATGACTTATCAGAGGATTATTCTATTTTCAAATGGAATAATAATCGACTCAATATCAATATTATATTGGAGTTATATAAATTATTCCCTGATAAAGATGAGTTTTTCAAAAAAAGCAATTCAATAAATTTACTTTCAGGAGACTCTGAATTTCGCCATCAAGTTGAAAATCAAATTTCCGAAAAAGAAATTAGAGATACTTGGGAGGAGGAGCTTATAATATTTAAAGAAACACGAAAAAAATATTTGCTTTATGAATAATAAAATTAATATATTCTTATTAAGTGTAATTGTTTTTTCTGTTGGATTTTTGACTAATTGTACAGACCAATATGAAAATCATGCACTTGCCATACGAAATAATACTTTAGACTCGATTCGGGTTGATCGTCATTATAGTGGGAGCATTCAAATACGGACAATAATGGTTGCCCCTGGTACATACGGGAAATTTTATGAGACTTCGTCTGATCTTTGGGTAACTCCCTCTGTTGAATTACAAAAGATTTGCGATTCTCTTGTTATCACTGGACAAAAAGATAGCATTTCATTCAGAATAATGTTCTCATCAAATGTTACAAGGAACTATTGCAATTCTCCATACGCTTCTGATGCCTCATGGATAACAGAAACAATTGTAAATGAAGAACCTAAGTTCTTAGGTAAAACTTTAGAGCATTATTATATTCATATTTTTGATATTGACCCATCGTGTATCAGCACAAATAAATAATGTCTGTAAAAAACTTAAACAAAATTCAAATTTCTCACAGACATTAAATGTTTTTTTTATTCGACTTCTACCAATGCAATTACTTCATCCTTATTAACAAAATCGCCGTGATCGAAGAAAACTTCTGTAAGCCGTCCATTAAAGTCTGAAACGATTTCTTGATAATTATGATATGATTCAAGATAAGATATTCTTTGACCAACCTTAATAGTATCTCCACATTTAATACATTCTGGATCCATTTCTAAAGATAAATCAAAATACAGTTTTCCCATATAAGGAGATTTAATCTCTTTAATTTTTGGATTATTCGAGATTTTAGATGGTTTAGCAGTGCTTTCAATAGTTTTCGATTTAAGATTCTTAAGTTCCTCTTCAAATCTTTGTTTAGCCGCACCCGTTTTATAGTCTATATACTGACGGTCGTGCATAGCGTATTCGAATAACTCCTCATCGTTTTCGCCAGTATCCCAACCTTTTTCGAGCATTTCGGCTCTAAGTTTATCAAGTACATTAGGATAAGCATCTTGCGGAACACCAGTGTAAAACTCTTTATTGTCTTTTTTCGCAAGTTCAAGTATCTCAGGAGCTAAAGGTCCAGGTAGAGTTCCTGCTTTACCAAGAATCATATCCCAAGTGTTTTTATCGATCATTTCGAAACGTCCTTTACCCTGCAACATAAACATAATGTTTACCAAAGCGACATTTTTAACATACTGACTAAACGGAGTTACTAATGGTGGGTATCCAAGTTTAGGCCACACATACTGTACCTCTTCAAAGAGCATTACCAGAAGCTCATCAACGCTTAGACTTGGTTTTCCAGAAGCGATTAAAGTTTGGTTAATTCCTTGATGTACGCCTTCAAGGTCAGCCATCAGGCTTCCCATCATACCACCTGGTAAGCCTGAACCTATGAGCAATGAGGTTAAAAACCTATTTTTCGGATTTATCCAATATCCAAGGAAATCATCAATAAATTCTTGACTTAAAGCCCTTGCCTGCATGTATGCTTTCATATTAATATCAGGGACTTTAAACCCTGCATCCTTAAGCATAGCCTGAATTGTAATAACGTCTGCGTGGCCAGTTCCCCATGCTAGTGGCTCCATTCCAACGTCTATATAATCGGCACCAGCACGAGCAACTTCTAGCGTAGAAGCTACAGAAAACCCGGGTCCCGAGTGTCCATGATACTGAACAATAAGATTAGGATAAGCAGCTTTGATTTCTCTAACAAGTTTACCCAAAGTTGCTGGTCTTCCAACACCTGCCATGTCTTTCAGACATATCTCGTCTGTGCCATACTCAACTGCTTTTTCAACAACTCTCATATAATAATCGACAGTATGAATATCAGAATGCGTAATACTAAGGGCCGCCTGAGAAATCATTCCAGTCTCTTTGGCATATTTTATTGACAATTCAAGATTTCTATGATCGTTTAGTCCACAAAAAGATCTAGCAATATCAACACCTTGAGCTTTTTTTACTTTAAACATTAATTTCCTGACATCAGCAGGAACAGGAAACATTCTTATCCCGTTGAGAGCCCTTTCTAACATGTGGGTTTGGATTCCAGCTTCCTTAAAAGGTTTAACCCATTCCTTTACCACTGTATTTGGATTTTGTCCATAAAGCAAGTTCACCTGCTCAAAAGCGCCACCATTAGTTTCTATTCGGCTAAAGCAACCCATATCAATAATTACTGGTGCAATTCGTTCTAGTTGATCAAGACGAGGAACATACTTTCCACTCGACTGCCACATATCACGATAAATAAGACTAAATTTAATTTCTTTTGACATAATCTACCTTTTCAAATTTCGTTAAAAATACTAAAAAAATCTAATCTAAAAAACTAAAAAAATCCCACTTGTAATTAACAAATGAGATTTACAATGAAAAATTATACTAAATAGAACTTATTTTGTAATAATAATTTTTTGAACTGCCAATATTGCATTTTGCTGATATAATTTGACAAAATACACGCCACATTCAAGTCCACTAATAACCGTATTTGCTTCTTGCATTTGAGATTCATAAACTACGCTACCTTTAATATCACTAATACTAATGATTACGTTTTTTAAATCCGCTTTTTTATAATCCAGAGTAAACTTATCATGTGAGGGATTCGGGAATACCGTAAATATATTATCATAAAATGATTGTGGCACATAGTTATGTTCTTCGACATAGACATTTTCGGTTTTTTCGCAACCAATGGCATCAGTTACTAATACTTCGTAATGTCCTACACAGAGTCCAGTTTGGTTAAACCCAAAACCAGAAATTGGTGCCTGCCAGTAATATGTGTAAGGTGAAATCCCATTACTTGCAAATGCTGACACAGTTCCGTTACAAGTTCCCATATCTGGTTGCGTTGTACTTTCTACCGCTAATTGAGAATATTTAACTGAGATTTCATCTTGATAATAATTACCACAATTATCAAAAATCCTAACCCAATAGATATTTTCACCTGCTGCTGGTGTAACAGTTATAGAAGATGAAGTTTGGCTATTGCTCCACACAAAACTTGGGGTTGGTTGATTTGACTCAGCATTTAAAACTATTTCGCCAGGATCTTCGCAAAATTTCATATCTGCTTCAAGAATACCTGATGATAGATTAACTGGTGGTGGATTTACAAGGGTATATTCGTATCTTTTAAAGCAGCCAATTGCATCAGTGGCAGTAATTTTATATGTACCTGGGCATAAATTACCAAAAGTGCCTAAGCCACTATAATGGACACTATCGGGGATATAAGAATAAAGGCTATTTGCATATCTGTAAGTAAAAGGAGTAAACTCTCCTTCCATTGTCATCGAAATATAGCCATCACATTCATTGTAACAAGAGGGATTATTAAGCAGATGTGAAGTTTCCACCATATCGGATATTCTAATTGTAATTGAATCATAAACCTCGTTTCCGCATTGGTCAACTATAGTAAGCCAATACTGAGTAACTCCATCAACTGGATAAACAGTTATTGCATTAGTGTTTTCACCAGTACTCCAAAAGTAATCGACTTCGGCATCGATATTACAGTTCCCGACCAAATTTACCGACTCTGGAGCGTCCACACCACAATAATAAGCTTGAACATCTTGTATCCCTCCTTTAATAAATTCTGCATCATATATCCATATTGTATCATAAACTGCAGTTGCATCATTACCACATGGACAAGCTGTACTAAAGCTTACAATAATTGTTTCGTGTCCTTCTTCAATACCGTCATTGTAAGCTGAATAAAAAATAGTATCTGTCATTACACCTGCTGGAATTGTAATTTCATCTGGGAAAGGAGTAAAATCTACGCCTTCTGTAGCCGTAGAAGCTGGATCAATACCCACTTGTATTACAACATCATTTAATGCTTCGTCTCCTTCGTTTCGAGATATTACATAATAATTCTCACATCCCTCCCACAAATCACCAGATTCTCCAACTTGGGCATTATTTACAACCTCAATAGATGCCCCACTAATAAAACTACCAGATTCAATAAATACACCTGAGTCATAAGAAGAGTCACCTGCATCACCTATGGCCAGCTTTATATGGTATGTCTCGCAGGCAGTCACAATATATTGAACAGTCAAAACAATAGTATTACCATCATATTGAACAGCTCCGTTATATGAACCTGCTGATGTAGAACCTGAAGAAGGGGAAGCGATATAATAGTCAAAATTATGAACATTATCAATTGTTACAGGCATATCATTAGGTAATATCGCAATGTTTACAGCATCATTAGAATACGGTCCATTTATGCCTGGCCCAGATAAAAAGAATCCAAATACATCGTTAAAATTTGTATTGGCATATTCGGGAAACTCTTCCGAACCGAAAATATAATTAAATCGAACGGTATCACTTGCAGGGATAAAATCAAATTCTAAAACAGTTGCGTCGTTTATGGAATGAGATGGTATTAAAGCCTGAAGGTCTGGGTCAGAACCACTATTTAACACACCACCATGGCTTGTCGAAGTATTAGGACCTTGAGCATTCGAGATAGGACCTGTTGCTAAAATTATTCCTGATTCAAAAGGGAAACTACTATTAGCTTTTGAAAAATAGCCGTAAGCTCCAGAGTTAACAGTTACATTACTGGCAGTAGTACAACCATTAATGAGAGTATCGGTTACCAAATCAACAATATTAAGGTCGGTTCGAGTAGTTATCTGCGAAAACAGAAACAGTCCAACAAACTGAAAAACTAATAAAAAAACAAATTTTCTCATAATTCAATTATTTTGCTTACAATAATGCGTAAATATAGTCATTTATTAAACATAAACTCATAAAAATAACGAAAATTCATCAATTTGGTTGCTTATTAACAAAAACAAGGATATTTTTGTAAAAAAAAATGAAAAGATACCTTTCGTTAGATATTGGCAGAAAAAAAACTGGAATTGCCGTTACAGATACGAGTCGAATAATAGCATCGGCGTTAATAACTGTACCAACTTTCGAATTGGAACAATATCTGCAAACATATTTTAAAGAAAATGAAGTCGAAAAAATAATTGTTGGTATGCCTGTTCAAATGAACAACACAGCCTCCGAATCGGTTAAATCTATCCAACCGGTACTTAATAGATTAAAAAAGGTGTTTAAAGATATGGAATTTATAGAAGTTGATGAACGCTTTACTTCAAAAATGGCGTTTCAAACGATGATAGATGTAGGAATAAAAAAAGAAAAAAGAAAAGATAAAACAACGGTGGATAAAATTAGTGCAACAATTATTTTACAGGCATTTTTAGAAAAAGAAAAATATAATTTATGATACTTCCAATTTACTTATACGGCAATCCTGTTTTACGAAAAAAATCAATCGACATTGATAAAGATTATCCTAATCTTGATGAGCTTATTGATGATATGTTTGAGACAATGTACAAAGCTGAAGGGATCGGACTTGCTGCACCTCAAATAGGATTAAATATCAATTTAATAACTATTGATGCAAGAGTTTTGGCAAAAGACGAACCTGAAATGAAAGATTTTTTACGGGTTTTTATCAATCCTAAAATCATTTTTAATACAGAAGAAACTATTGCAATTGAAGAAGGATGCTTAAGTTTACCTAGCATTAACGAAGATGTTAATCGGATTGAAAACCTCACTATTGAGTATTACGACAGAGATTTTAATAAGGTATCCGAAAATCTAATTGGATATCCAGCAATAGTTGTTCAGCATGAATTTGACCACCTTAACGGCATTGTTTTTGTCGATAAAATTTCTGCAATCAGGAAAAGATTTGTAAAAAACAAGCTCAACAATATAGCTAAGGGTAAAGTTGCGACATCCTACAAAGTAAAACTTTAAAAACAGATGTAAAAAAACTACAAAAATTATACAATACCATTTTATTTTACTATGTTTGACCACAAAATACTAATAAAAGATACTAATATGACTAAACGTTTTTTTGTACCGATTTTTCTATTATCCATTTTTTTGTCGGCATGTAATAACACACCACTAACCGAACAGCAAAAACTTGAAAAAGAAATTAGCAAATTTGAAGAAAAGCTGCATAAAGAAATTGAGCCCGATCAGGAGAAAGCGATTGCTATGATTGACAAATATTTAGATTATTCCCAAAAATACCCTGCCGATAGTTTAGCACCCGAATATCTTTTTAAAGCTGCAGAAATAGCAATGAATTTTTCTCAGCCTCACAATGCTATAAAGTACCTTACGCAAATAGAAAATAATTATCGCAGATTTCAAAAATACCCAACTGTTATATTTTTAAAAGCTTTTATTTACGACACGCATATTGGAGATACAGAGAAGTCTAAAGATTACTATTTAAGATACCTTGAAAAATATCCTAATCATACTTTTGCCACTGATGCCAAAGCAGCAGTAATGTTTATGGGATTAACAGATGAACAGCTTATTGGGCTATTTGATGATATGAATAAACATAATTAATGCTTACCAGATTGTCCGATACCTATGCTCCTCTCGAACTTTTTGGTTCAAATACTTAATTTTTTGACAAATATTATTTAAAAGTATGCAGACTAGCCTGATTGAAGAAATAAGAAAATATCCATTTATCAGGCTTACTTTAGCATTTATTGTTGGGATATTAATTGCACTAATACTTAAACCTCCAGAGGTGCTTCTTATAATTACCACAGCTACATTAACAATTTGTGTCGCAGTTTTACATTTTTTTAACAAATACTCTTTTTACTTTATAAAGGGGATAATCACACATTTAACTTTTATATCTTTTGGGATACTATTAACAGTTAATTATATCAGTTCAAATAGCAATGAAAGCCTCAACGATTACAAGGGGTATATTATTGGTGAGATATCAGAAGACCCAAAAATATCGGAGAAAACTACAACTATCAAACTAAATATTCTTGCTGTCAAAAACAATACAATTTGGCAGTCTGTAGAGGGAAAAACTCTTTTATATATAGAAAATGATGAACGCACACAAACTCTAAACGCAGGACATAAAATAATTTTTAGTCCAGTATTGTCATCAATTGAGAACAAAGGCAATCCCGAAGAGTTTGACTACAAAAAGTATTTAACATATAATTTGATTTACAATGCTGATTTTATAACTGGAGATGATTGGCAGGTTTTAGATGACAATTTTAATACCGGTTTCCAAAATAAAATGCTAAATTTTAGACAATCCCTTATTGCAAATCTTGAGGAAAATGGACTAAGCAACGACGAACTGGCAGTTGTATCAGCTCTTGCTTTAGGATATAAAGATAAACTTAGCGATGAAATACGGCACTCTTATTCCTCTTCTGGTGCAATGCACATATTAGCAGTATCGGGTTTGCATGTCGGGATTATCTATGGGATTTTGCTATTTATTTTTTCATTTCTTAAAAGCAAAAGACTTAAATATCTAAAAACTGCTTTTATAATTATTTTTATTTGGCTATACGCTACACTTACAGGGCTTTCTCCATCTGTAAGCCGAGCAGCCTTAATGTTTAGCATTATGGCTCTTGGTAATTTGCAAAATAGAAGTGCAGGCTCACTTAATGCAATTGCATTATCTGCATTTATTTTATTGATAATTAACCCTTTAAACATAACTAACATCGGTTTTCAATTGTCGTTTGCAGCAGTTGTTGGAATAATATTGCTTTACCCAAAAATTTACGGCATTTTAGAAGTAAAAAACAAATGGTTAGATAAAGTTTGGTCTCTTACAGCAGTTTCGGTGGCTGCACAAATTGCTACAGCTCCAATTGGACTATTTTATTTCCACCAATTTTCGAATTACTTTATTCTCTCAAATTATTTACTAATTCCACTGTCAACACTTGCAATATGGATTTGTATATTAGCTTTTATTTTCTCTGGTTTTGGCTTTATAGCTCCATTTATTGTAAAAGCCCTTAGCCTCATAGTAAAAGCTATGAACTCTGTTAGTGGCGGAATAGAAGCTTTGCCTTTTTCAGTCACTGAGGATATTTACATCAGTACTCCACAACTTTTCGTGCTATACTTTGTGATTATATTTTTAGCAGTTTTCTTTTTTAGCACTAAAAAATATAAACATCTATTTTTTGCTGTTAGTTTTGTTATTGTATTTGCAATTTTTAATAATGTTGTCTTTCATGGTTTCGACTTTGTGGTTTGCCCCGCCGTGCTTCGGCCCTTTTAGCGAGCCTATAGCCGTTGCAAGCGCCGAATATATATCCGTTCCCGTTGACGACACAACATGCGTTGCAAAGGCGGAGTTGTTGCCGCCGCCGTGATCGGCGTGTACCACAAGGCACAAATCGAGAAGCTTGGCCTCCGAATCGGTGAAATCGCCGTCTGTTCTCATAAGATGAAGCATGTTTTCAGCCGTGGAACAGCTGTCTATGGGATTGTGGATAACGAGCGACTTGCCCTCGTAATAGTGCTTCATCACTTGAAATGAGTAGGCTATCATCATGGGCATTTTGGATATGATGTTGAGTGACTGGATAATGTTGTTCTCGAGCGTTATATCATCAGCATTGTCGTCGTATGAATACATGGAGAGTATAGCTCTTTGGAGCTTATTCATTACATTTTTGCTAGGAAGCTTTAAAAGAACATCTTGGGTAAAATCGCTCGGAAAGCTGCGGTTGTCGGCCAGAATCTTTTCGAAGGCTTCTAAGTCTTCGCCGGAGGGCAAGCTGCCGAAAAGAAGTAAGAATATCGTCTCTTCAAAGCCGAATCTGTTTTCTTTTTGGAAGTTTTCTATCATTTCTTCCACAGATATTCCGCGGTAGAAAAGCTTGCCGCCCATGGCTATTTTTTGCCCGTCTTTTATTTCTTAGCCTTC
>CAYNKH010000040.1:0-20878 GCA_964397745.1 uncultured Bacteroidales bacterium
ACCCTATCCTTTATTATTCTTTTATTCTTATTGACTAAATTTGGTTGGCCAGTAATAATTAAGATGATTAAGGAAAGAGAGGAAATGATTCAGAAATCATTGGATGAGGCTCAAACTGCCAGAAAAGAAATGGAAGATTTGAAATTTAGAGTAAAAGCTCACAGCGAAAACCCGACAAAAACTATTGTTAAAGCCAGAAATTTTGAATTGGTAGTTGATGAGCCGTCAGATTTAGGCGGAACAGACCACGGTGCCAATCCTGTAGAGTACGTACTTGCTGCTTATGCAGGCTGTTTAAATGTAATGGCTCATATTTGTGCTAAAGAACTAGGATTTGAACTAAAAGGCATTAAAATTGATATCGTTGGAAGTTTGAATCCTGCCCGTTTATTTGGACAGTCATTTGAGGAAAGAGCAGGGTATAAAGAAATAATAGTAACAATGTATCCCGACTGTGATGCAGATGCAGAAACTTTATCAAAATGGAAAGATTCAGTTTTAGATCGTTGTCCAGTTGGAGACAACTTAAAAAATGCAACCAAAGTTGAAGTTAATGTTAAATAGTCATAAAAAAGCCGTACAGTTTTATTAGACAAGAACACAAACATTTATAAAGCGATTGAAATAAGTTTCAATCGCTTTTGTTTTAATTTTATTGACAAACACTAATTAAACGATTGTTGTAATATCGTCATATAAACGGCGTAATCTTCTTGGATAAAGTTGTTTTGAAGTATCAGCATAACCCAAGCCAATCAACATAACCACAGTTTCGCTTTCTTTTAAACCAAACTCTTTATGTATTCCGTCAAAATCGATACCGCTCATAGGATGAGAGTCAACACCCTTATCTTTAGCGGCAATCATAAGTGACATTGCCAGTAAGCCCGCATTGCTCTCGGCAAATTTAAGCTTTCGGTCTTCGCTTGAACCATAAAGAAAAGCGGCGGCTTGTTTTGCTCCGGCAACCATTTCGGTATTACCTCCAACGCTTACAAGCATTTCGTCCCAAACAGGATTACAATCTGCAAATCCATCTTTGTCTCCAATTATTATTAAAGTAACCGATGCGTCTAAGATTTTCTCTTGATTATTGGCAAGTCCCATAAGTTTCTTTTTGCTGGCATCGGTTTTTACCGCAATAATTCTCCAAGGCTGAAGGTTAAATCCAGACGGTGCTAAAACCGCCATATCAATAATTTCTTTTAAAAGCGTTTCATCAATTGCTTTGTTTTTATCAAAATAATTGACTGAACGTCTTTCGTTAAATAATATTTTTGTGTCCATAATTTGATTATTAAATTTCTAATATAAACACGTATTGACATAATATGTTTAAACAGATTATTGAAATATTTCAAAACACAATAATAAAACTAGTTGGACAGAATTTTTAGAATTCAGATTATTATCAAACATTGAAAGCCATGGCAAACTGATGTATAATAAGCACTTATTATTATTCAGGTTTTAATTTAGTGTTTTAGTCATTATCAATCCTCAAAAAATCTCCGTCCATATTAAATACCAAATCAAGCCCGTTATCTAACTCAACTTGCTGGTTTTTATCATCAATTCCCCAGCCAATAATTACATTATTTGGATAATTACTTGTTGCATATTGCATTATTTTCTCAGGTATTACGCTACTTGGTAGTTCTGAAACTCCCTCAATCTCAATAATCTCATTTTTTCGATTAAATTCTAAACTAATACTTTCAGAAAGCATTACCTTATAAGTCTTTGTGAACCCGTCCTTGTCTTCGATTACTTGAACAATAGAGTTATTTGGAAAATGTGTTGTTATATACGTAGTTATTTCACTTGGTAAGTCAGAGGAAGGAATAACATTTTCCTTTTCACAACTTGACAATAAAACTGTCAATAAAATCAATATTGCTAATAAATTTTTCATCTTTTTTATCTTTTTAAATTAATTTTCCGTTCTTTGAAAACACAAGCTCACGCTCATCATTTTCTTTTTCGATTTCTACTTCATAGGTTTCAATACCATTTTCAATATTTTTTTTAGCCTCATCAATACGATACCCTTTGTACTGATTATTAATGGAATTTGTTACAGCTTTTGGTAAATCTCCAGTGGGAATCTCCACTGTGTATTTTATTAGTGTTCCAGATGCACTAAACCAAGCTTCATAATCCGTAAACAAGCCAATTTCAAAATCAACATTATATAGATCTCCTTTTCGTTCCCATTCTACATCGGTTGCTTTTGGAAACTCCTTTTTAAAATTATCGACTATAAGCGATGGAACTTGACTTTCTGAGATGTCTTGGGCAAATGTTGTTCCTAATCCTAAAAAAAACATTGCCATCAATTGAATTACTTTTGTCTTCATATTTTTTCTTTTTTATAATTAGTAATAACACAAATATACTAGCCAATACTGGAAAGAATTTGGAATTTCATAAATAAGTGTTTTTAAAATGTATTGTAAAACAATGCTCGCTACTTATAAACCTATAAGACAAGCTACTATCATACAATTTACAAACTGTTTTACAAACTGCTAAACCAAGACCAGTGCTTTGGCTTTTTGATTGGTCTTTTGCAAATCGATTAAAGATAGTTTTAGAATCAATAGCTGTCATAATTCCTGTATTACAAATTATAAATTCTTGTTTTTTTATTATTATTGAAATTCTTCCAGCTTTTATATTATGAAAAATTGCATTTTTAATCAAGTTTGAAAGAATTATTTCTGCTAAAGGAACATTCATTTTAACATAAAGATTATCAGTTTCTTCGATAACAATATTGATGTTTTTAAAATCAATTATTTCTTGGAAGTTCAAAATAATTTCTTTTACTTTTTCATTAATGCAAACTGCTTGTTCATCAAAAAATTGTTTGTTTTCAATCTTTGTTAACAGAAGCAGTGTGTTGTTTAGTTTTTTTATTCTGTCAGCAATGTTTATAACTTCTGCAATTGTTTTTGCATCGTTTTTATTTAGATGCTGTGATTCAAGCAAAAGTTCTAATTTATTAGTAATTATAGCAATAGGAGTTTGAAGTTCGTGCGAAGCATTTTCGGTAAATTGCTTTTGCGAAGTATAAGCTTCTTTTGAATGTTTAATCAAAGCATTTGAAGCTTCTTGCAATTGAATAAACTCCTTAGTTTTGGTATCTATTTCCAACGGAGCATCATCTTTATCAAGTCGATATGTTTTTAATCTTTTCAAAATAAGGTAAAATGGATTCCAAATTTTGCGTAAAACCACATTATTTACAATAATAATGCTTGCTATTAAAATGACAAATAACCATACAATACTCCAAAAGGAATCTTCAATTAAATCGTCTTCTTCAATTAATGAAGATATAATTTTTATTTCATAATAATTGTTTTGATGTTCAAATGTAGAATGCAAAATACGTACAGGTTCTAAATCATCTTCATTTAACCTATACATTAAAGTGTCTTTATATACCTCTTTAAAAGTATGAGCCTTTTGTTTTGAAATAGGATGAATTTCAAAATTATTACCTCCAAATTTGTTCTGAGCAAGTAATGTGGAGTCAGTCTTTATTTTCTGAAGAATTAATAATCTATTATTGTCCAAGCCATCATCAATGCTATCGCGAATTTCGTCTTTTAGATTCACATAAAAGATAAGTGACCAAATGCCTATAATTAATAAAAACACAAGCGTCAAATACAGTAGAGATTGGTTAAGTAGTTTCATTCTTCTGACAGTTTATAGCCTACACCATATATAGTTTCGATTATTATTGAAGCTTCAGAGTTTTTTAATTTATTTCGCAAATTTTTAATTTGATAATAGATAAAATCAAAGTTATCAGCTTCATCTATATGGTCTCCCCACACATATTCGGCTAAAGCAGTTTTCGTAACAAGACGGCTTTTATTTAGTAATAAATAGTTGAGAATATCAAATTCCTTTCTATTTAGATGAATTGATTTTCCTTTAACGATTAATGTTCTTTCTTGTATGTCAACAACGATATTCCCAAGTTCGATGTGTTCTTTACCATTAAAATTATTCCTTCGTATGACAGCTTTTATCCGAGCATTTAATTCTGCGATGTGAAATGGTTTGGTTAAGTAATCGTCAGCACCCAATTCCAAACCCTTTATTTTATCATCAAGCGAGTTTTTAGCTGAAACAATAATAACATTTCCAGATTTCTTCATTTTTTTTAACTCTTCAAGAATCTGCATTCCATTACCGTTTGGTAACATTATATCTAACAAAATACAATCATAATCATAAATAGCTATTTTTTCAAGAGCTGTATAAAAATCAACGGCAGTTTCTACAATATACAATTCTTTTAAAAGTGATTCTTTTATCGTTTTCTGTAAGCCTAATTCGTCTTCGATTATTAAAATTTTCATACAGTAAATATAAGATTAAAATTTGGAAACAATTGGGAATTCTTTTTTGTATCTGTCAACAACAATCATATATGTATATTTTAATTACCTAATATCTCCCAAAAAAACAATGTAGTATCCTTCTTCATTTTTAAACTGTTCCTTCTTTTTAAACCTGAATTCGGTATAATTTTCAAGTTCAGAACGCTTACAAATAGTAAGCGTTTAATTGATAGCTTTTCGTAAAACACTGAATATTTTCGTTAAATCTCTTCATAATATCTTAATATTACTCATCGATTTGCCTTAAACTTCAGCATTTTACATCAATCTAAACTTTGAAAATTATACCTAACTCCGGTTTTTAATCATTTTTTGCATAAAGACATTACTCGGGATTGTTATTTTTTTGCCATCCTTTGTTTTTATGATAATAAAGAAAATTCCGATATCGCTTAATGTTCCTTCTATTGGATAATCTTTATCCATAATTGTTAAAGCATCTCCCATTTTAATCGGGTGATTGAAAAAGATTATCAATGTAGAAGTTATATTCGAAATAATTGACCACTGTGCAAAAAACGCAACTCCCAAAATTGTTAATATCGTGGAAAGAAAGAACAATAGTTCAGATTGATCAACTCCCCATATAACTAATAAAACAATTGTGAGTATTATGAGCAGCAAAACACCTACTATTTTATTTGTAATTTTTATCCTTCCCGATTGATATTTAAATCTAATTCCTACTTTTCCGATTATTCTTTTTGTTACTAATTTTGTAATAAAAAAGACAAAAATGATAACAATAGTTTGAATAATTTGAATTTTATACTCTCCCATATTTACAGTCTTAATTTTTTAATAAATGTGAACGGTTTAGTTTTTATGCATTCTAAAATTACTCTTCTTTTCTTTCCAAGAGTATCAACATTCCATCACTATCTCTTAGTATATAGTTGTCCCCTTTATACTTCAAGATAGTCAGGATTTTGAACTCATAAGTTTTTTCTTTATATGTGAACTCAAGCGTTTCTATATCGTCTTTAATCTCATAAATTACTTTTGTCGATCCGTCGTTAGTAATAAGCTTAAAGTAGTCTTTTTCAAAAGCCATTTCAAAGATTTCAAAACTAATTTCTGTATTATCCATATTAATACTGTATTGACAAAATTCACAAAATGAAATAGTTGATTCGTTAGACTTTTCCAGAATACAAGTAGCTGCCCAATTGCCAGACAAATCAATTTGTGCAATAACTTTTTGTGTTAATGAGAGCAAAAGAATTACTAATATCCCGAATACTTTAAGTGTAATGCTTTTCATAATATTATGCGTTTAATTTAGTCTTTATCCGTTTCATGTGACATTTTTTTTTCGTCAGATTTTATATTTCACGCTTTTAAAATGGAAAGATGCCAAAACAATTATCACTCCCACTAACGGCAGCATCCATATAGTCAATAAAGCAATAAGCCTTTCTAAAAAATTTGAATATTTTCTTAAAATGTAAATTGACATTATAATATTTATTACTACATATAGACTTAATATAATACAAAGTGCAATATTGCTTACTGTATTTGATAATATAAAATCCATCTTAATAATATTTTAAGTTTTGTACTCGAATTAAAAGTCCCTTCTCTTATTTGACCTGAGCTGTTAAAATTGCTTTTATATTCTTGAAAGTCAATTTTTATTTAGAGCAACGTCTTCTTAACTTGCCCATAGCGTACTTTAATGCACATTCTAATCAAATAATACTTCAAAAATAACAATAAAACATTAATGTATCAAACATATTTTTAGATAATATAAATTAGTGTAAGCATCAATTTGTTCTATTGTTTACCGAAATACTTTTGTATTAAAGAGTGTAGTTCTACTTTAACAATCGGTTTTGAGATATAGTCATCACATCCTGCATTTATCGACTTTTCTCTATCTCCGCTAAGCCCACAAGCTGTTTGTGCAATAATGATTACTTCCTTATTAAATTGCCTAATTTGACGAGTAGCCTCATAACCGTTTAGATTTGGCATTTGAATATCCATCATAATCAAATCTATGTCGGGATTTTCTATACAAGCCGCAACAGCTTCGTACCCCGTTGTTACAATCAACAATTGCTTGCAATATTCTTTTAGATTTAATGCAACTAACTTTGCTGACAACGGATCATCATCTGCAATTAGTACTTTTAATTTTATATTTTGAGTAACTTTCTTTTCAGTTAAATTGTCAGTTTGTGCAATGCTTTTTTCTACTGAATCTGAATAAAAAGGCAAAGTAAAATAAAATGTTGAGCCAATTCCTTCTTCACTTTCTACCCAAATTGTGCCGTCAAGCATTTCAACATAAGTTTTTGTAATAGCTAAACCCAGTCCTGCTCCCTGCTGGGGATCAATATTTTCAATATCCGACTGAATAAAACGTTCGAAAATAGCTTGCTGCCTATCTTCTGGAATACCTATACCTGTGTCTTTAACATAAAACTCAAGATGATCAATCTTATTTAAGTAACCAAATTCTATTTCTCCTTCAGTGCTGTATTTAATCGCATTTTTTACCAAATTGGTAAGAATGGCAAAAACTTTTTCTCGGTCAGTTTTAATAATAGAGTCTTCCGAAGTCAAGGCATTTTTAAAGCTTATTGTCATGCCTTTGGCTTCAATTTCGGGTTTAAAAAAGGTGTAAATATATTCGATTTACTCATTGATATTTGATTCTTTTATGTCCAATGTCATCAATCCAACTTCAATTCTTGAAATATCAATAATATCGTTGATTATATTTAGCATACGATGTCCACTTTTTTCAATAATTTCAATGTATTGTTGCTTCTCATTACCCGAAAGATTTGGTGATTTTAACAATTCTGCAAAGCCCAAAATACCGTTCATTGGTGTTCTAATTTCATGGCTCATATTTGCGAGAAACGAAGACTTCAATTTGTCTGCTTTTATCGCTTTATCTTTTTGTCTAATAAACTCTTTTTTAATAGAGAATAACAGATAAATTAAAAGAATTGAATACAAGAAAAAACTCAAAAATATATCAACACTTCTAGTTTGAAAATCGGAGTAAACAAATAGCGTTTCTGGCGAGTTAAAATCTATATAAAAAAGAACAAAAACATTAAGAAAATAAAAGATGAGCAAAATCATCAATTGCTTTCCTTCCCATACCCAAATTACAAGTGCAGCAAATATTAAAATAAAGAAAAGAACGAGTCCGTTGGATAAAAACTTTGAATACCAAGTAAAATCAAGCAAAATTAATCCTCCAACAGTAAGAATAATTTTAGGGTAGAAAAGGCAGGATCGAAATCGAACAAAATAATAAAGTCCTAACATCAATAAAGCACTACTACCAGCAAGAAAAACTGGCATAGTTTTAAGGGACATAAGACTGTGAACAACGCATAATACTAATAGAAAAGATGAGGCTACTAGAGTCCATAAGGTTAAAAAATATCGTTCGGAGCTTATTTTGTCTGCATCTCCAAGAACCAAAATTTTTAAGGACTTTATTTTTTTCATATAATTGATTATTTAGTCTTTGTAAGAAAATGCTAAATACTTAAACGTAAAGAGTTTTAGCTGCACTGGGTTGTGGATGCCGCAGTGAACTCGCAAACTCGGTTCTTGCATACATTATTTAAGCTATTCCCCAGCACTGGCTATCACATTAAATATTTATATCCTAATCATCTAAGATTTCAAATATAGCAATAAAACTTGAATATAACAAGCATATTTAGTATAACTTTACAATAAAAAACATTACACCAATACAACCTTACAGCAAACTCTGTCACCTTTATCTCAATAATTTATATCTTATTCGTGCCTTTTTGGTGTCTATTATTAGATGTTTGAGATTTTTGCAAGTGTGTAAGTTTATTGTCTTTGTTTTCATTAATAGTTTCAATAAAATTTTATTATTTTTGCCACAAATTAAATAATAACTATGGGACTCCGATACCATTTACAAGTAGGGATAAATTTTATTACTATGACAATTTTAAGAAAAACAACAAAATATCATAATGGAGATCCAATAGCAAGTGTAACAGAAAATACAGCATGGGGTAATCTAAGTACAGGTGCATATTGTTTTTACAATAATGAAATATCAAACAAAGACACTTATGGAGCATTATATAATTGGTATGCTGTTAATGATAGCAGAAAAATAGCCCCAGAAGGATGGCACTCTGCAACAGAAGCGGAATGGACAAGTTTAATAAGTTATTTAGGAGAAGAAAGTATTGCAGGTGGAAAGATGAAATCAACCTCAAGTTTATGGCAATCTGTAAATGTTAGTGCTACAAACAAATCTGGTTTTTCTGGATTACCAGGAGGTTCAAGAGCATACGATGGAGATTTTGAGAGTATTCTTAGAGATAGAGTATTTTGGTCATCAACTAAAGAAAATGATGAATGGGCTATAAATTTCTTTTTACATTATGATAATTCTGATTGCACATCTTATGGCAGACTATTTCAAGCTGGATACTCAATTAGGTGTATAAAAGACTAATTAGTTTTTGCCATAAAATGTCTGATAGCTGCGTTTTGACATGCCAACGAATTATCACAAAGCTTATGTGATTTCTTATGAGGCAATAAAAGAAGTTTCATTAAAATGAGAAAAATAATACATCAACAGTAAAAACTTTTAAAAATGAAAAGAACACTCTATTTTTTAGTAATACCTCTGATTTTAGCAGCGTGTGGTGGCAATCAAAAAAAAACAGACACACAACAAAACAGCGTAAAGTACGAAACGTACCACAATGTCCGCTACAACTACACCGTTGAATATCCCGATTTCTTAATTCCACTAGGTGAAGCAACAAATCATGATGGGCAAAAATTTATCTCAGAAGACAAAACAATTAAATTGTTAGTCTATTACGAGTACAAAATCGATTTTAATTCAGATGGAGAACACCTTCCAATTGGTGAAGCTTATAAAGAAGCATTAAACTCGAAGGATGAAGTTTTAGATAAAAAACTCGAAAGCAATCACTATACTATAAAATATAAGGTAGATAATATGTTGCACACTGATTACGCCATACTTGATGACTATAGATATTTTAATATTTGCTTTGAATATCCCGAAGAAGAAAAAGAAATGATGGAAAGTATTCTTGAACGTGTAATAGAATCATTCAAAGTAGAAGATTTAGACGTTAGCAATGCTTCTGATGAAGATGTTGAAGATATATTTCTTACTGTCCTCGGAAGTTTCCTAAATGACTGCTATTGGGAACAAAACTTTAACAGCTTATTGCGTGATAATGACAAAACACTCGCAAAATACATTGATCCAAAAATGGACATAAGACGCTACCACGCTCCTGGCACTATATCAATATTAGCATCAAGAGAGGAAGATTTTGGTTTTAACTCGTATTCAGATTTTGAAAGCAAACCAGAAAGAAACGACAAAGTAATAATTGAATATTTGTTAGAAGATAATCACCCTTGCGATGCTATATTTGATCAAAACAATATAATATATTACCAATACATACAAAAACTTTCTGACGTTGTTGTTGATAATGAGACCTTTGAGACAGCACCTGTAGATTTAGCTTATGCAAATGCCGATATTGTGGCGGTTTATATTCCCAATGAATATGGTAATCCACGGGGGTTTTACTTTGTAAATACTCCTGAGGGCTGGAAACTTGCTTTTGTGGATGATTCGCTGTGTGGGGCGTAAATACAAAGGAATAGAATACATCATATTATTGTTATTGATTAAAACCTTGGATTATAGATGGTTTGATAATTCAAATTATTATCACTATGTTTAAGCTTTGGTTAATAATAATAAATAAAATAGAAATGAAAAAGAATTCAATTTACTTAGTTGCTTTAGTAATGATTAGTTTTTTAGCAACGTCTTGTATTCAACAGACCAATGAAAAATCAACTGATACGTCTAAAAAAAGTGATACAAGCAATGAAATAATAGAATATAAAGACTTTGGCAATAATCCTTTTGTGTTTAATATTGAAGATTATACAAAACAAAATGAAACCTATCGTACTGCACTTTGGACAGGTAAAAATATGCAGCTAACTGTAATGAGTTTACAGCCAGGTGAAGATATTGGTCTTGAAATGCATATGGATCATGACCAGTTTATTAGAGTTGAAGAAGGTAAAGGTATTGTTAAAATGGGGGATTCGGAAAATGACTTATCTTTTGTAAAAGAAGTAGAAGATGATTTTGCAATTATGATTCCTGCAGGACAATGGCACAACGTAATAAACAATTCCGATGAAACTTTAAAACTTTATTCTATCTACGCTCCACGAGAACATAAATTCGGAACTGTACACAACACAAAAGAAGATGATATGACTGACGAGCATAATCATTAGGCTATTTTTATAAGTTCAACACCTTAGCTTCCAACCACTAACATCTTGACTAACAATAGCTTATGCGCATTATTTTATAAACCTTATTTGGAGGTTCAAAGTAAAATATAATTGTTCGTTCTCCTGATAAATTTCTCCAAATCCGTGTTTTGACGAACTTGCTGTTTCAAGTTTTGTACTATGTAACAAATAGTTTTCGAATTCATTTCGATTATAAATGTGATAGCACAAAACGTCTCCATTTTCTTTAATAATCAGGTAACCACCCTTTGCATCATATTGTCCTGTCCATACTTTGGACGGCATCATTCCAAGTGCAACATCAGTTAAAAACCGTTTGATTTTATATTCATAAAATTTATGTTCATTCTCAACATCAAAGTTCAACGGATTTCTTTTTGCTATTGAATTTACCAAATCGGTAAGATGTGAAAAGCCACTCGAATAAAATTCAAAAACAATATGTGATAAAATGTCTGGAAGTAAACTGTCTATTAAAACAAGGTTGTTTGAAAATATTTTTCTTTCTGTTTTCACAAACTCAAATTCTCCGCCTTTGTTAAGAACTTGAACTACTCTGTCCATTATTTTACTTCGCGTTGAAATGGAATTTATTTCCTTAATTTTTTTTGCTGTAAAATTTACACCTTTTATTTTGTAAATAAAATTTGTGGTTTTCCCTGCGTTGAGCAAAGTAGAAGGACTCCCAAGTTGAGACTTAATGCTAAATCCAAGTATCGGATTTTGATTAGTTCTTTGGTCATGTATGACAATTGTGATATCTGTTTTTGTAGAAGAACTTGCTTTTAGAGAAATGCTTTTAGAAGAAAAAGGGCTTTTTCTTCTAAATTCAGAAATTGGAATTTTTAGGATTTCTTCATTCCCTGAAATTAGAATAATCTCATCCTTAATTGAATATTCAAAATTGTCATTATTTTCTGTACGGAGTACTTTTATTATTGGATAAACTAAATCTTCTAATTTTTCAATGTCTTTATTTCCAAGTGATAATTGCTTATCTCCTAATAGTTTAAATAAAACGTATATTTCGCTCCATTCTCCTTTGTTGCCTGTAATCATTTGCTATTAAGTTTTTTGATTATTTTTTCGGCGGTCGCTTGAATCGCAGGGACTGCAACAGAATTTCCGAATTGTTTATAAGCTTGTGCGTCTGATACTACGATTTTAAAATTGTCAGGAAAACCTTGAAGTCTGGCCCATTCTCTTGGTGTCATTTTTCTTATATTCTTTGGGCGTGACCACAAGGGTCGGGCTATACGCTACAAGTCCTCGCTCGTACCTCGCTGTGGGCTTTACGCTTCTATCCCTCACGCAAAGACTTATCCGCGAAAGATATTATCATTATGGTATTTAAGGAACTCTTGCGAAGGAATAAATTTATCTGGAAGTATAATTTTTTGTTTATTGTATTTGAGAAATAAATCTGCTATGGATTGGTTTTCTTTATGTTCAAAGATAGCGTCAGAAATTTTAATTTTATAATCGGTAGTTATAGTAAAAAAACCTTTATCAAAGGCTTGGTCGTGTATTGAATTTAAACATAAACCATTTCTGGGGTTAATTCTTTGCTCTTTATTTAAACGCCAAGGAATAATATGACTTGCTACCAACAAATCAGAAATCTCTATACCTGTGATACAACACTTTTGATAATATGCAGATAAAACTGAAGACCGAAAGAAATTTTGGTTTACTCTTGTTTTTATAAGTCGTTCAATATCTTTTCCTTCTGGCAAATCTTTTAAATCTATTTGATTTGTTTCTATGATAGTTTTATTTTGAAATTGAGAAATTAACCTCTCACTTTCATAAGCTAATTCTTCCCAATTACCGTGAAATTCATCCCAAATAACTTTTTCTAATTTCGCACCATTTGCCAAACCCGTAATTCCTCACTTCCTTAATTCAGGGTCTAATCTTCCTATATTGCCAATTTTCATATTTAAGGCTGATGGCGAACGCCCAATAATATTAGCATATTTTATTATAGTTGGATGTGCTTTGTTACTGTTCTTAAATGGAATTTTACAGTAAACATTAAATGCTACTATCGTTTGTTCTCTTGTCCAATTATTTGATTTAGCCATTATTTGATTCGCATATATTTAGATTATGGACGTTGTAATCACATATTAATTCATCTAATAGTTCTTTTGTTATATCTGAACTACCATGCAAAATCTGTGGAAATATTTCAATCCTATCATCTGATGAAAGCGTATTTAGTTTTTCATCATCCCGAAAAAAACTCATAAAATCCTCTCTATTCATGTTTTTAGATGTTTGTTTCATTATGCAACTAGTTTTTGCGTTAGGGATAGAAGTGGAAATCCTTTTTGTAAGGCACGAGCAAAAAAATTGAAACGGATAGCCCGACCCGATAGGGGAACGCCCAAGTCTTTTCTAAAACCTACAATAAATATTCTTTCTCTATTTTGTGAAACTCCAAACTTTTTCGCATTTAAAATTTGAGATGCAGGAACATAATAACCAATTCCTGCGAAAAGGTCGATAAATTTAAAAGTTGGTTTTTTAGGAGCAGGAAACGGAACTAATTTATTATAGTCAAATAGTAAATATTGAAGAGCTTCTTCGGCGGCTTCATTAGTAATTTCTTTTGTAGGATATTCTTCTTTAAGTAATCCTTTTAGATAAGAAAGTGCATCTTTTTTGTAAAAGCGACAAACTCCATTATTATGATTATGCAAATAATGTGTAAAAGAAGCTAACTTAGAATTATCAGGATCAATTGTTTTTATTTTAAACAATTTCCCATCAATACTTTCTATATTAATCCGCACTTTCGCCATGCTTTATTATTTATCGGTAAAGTTAATGAAAATTGTAAAAATTATTAGTCAAACTCTTAATTTTTATTCACATTCTTTTACATAGACTTTAATACAACATCCCTACCCTTTCAGTTTTGCTACTTGTTTTTTTAAAATTTCGATTTTCGCTACTGCATCTGCTTGCTTTTTGCGTTCGATTTCGAGAACTGCTGTGGGTGCGTTATTTACAAAGCGTTCATTTCCAAGCTTTTTCATAACAGAATTTAAGAATCCTTCGGTATATTTTAGTTCTTCTTCAATTTTTTTGATTTCTTCATCTTTATCAATCAAATTATCTAAAGGAATAAAATACTCATGTGCTTTAATTAGAAAACTTGCAGCATTATCTAACTTATTATCAATGAATTGAATTTCTTCGAGTTTACCTAATCTCTCGATAATTGAGTTAAACTTACTATTATATTCGCCGTGTTTAACAATATTAAGTTGTAGTTTTTCTCTTAGTGGTAAGTTTTTTTCTTGACGGATATTTCTGATATTTGTAACAACATCCATGCAGTCTTCAAAGTCTGATATTATTTTTTTGTCAAACTTTTCAATTGCAGGCCATTTTGCAATTACAATAGATTCAACATCATTGTCATTTTTAAGAAATTGCCACAATTCTTCGGTAATAAATGGCATAAACGGAGCAAGTAACAAAGTAAGTTTTTTGAAAAACTCAAGACTTTGCTTGTATGTTACAGCATCAATTGGTTTTTGATAATCTGGCTTAATAATTTCGAGATACCAAGATGAAAAATCGTCTCTAACCAATTTATAAACTGTCATTAAAGCTTCTGATAATCTAAAATCATCATATTGGGCATTAAGATTTGTGATAGTTTCGTTTAATTTTGCATCAAACCATTCAAAAGCAATTTTTGAGTGTTCTGGTTGCGAAATATTATCATCAACTTCCCAATTTTTAACAAGTCGGAAAGCATTCCATATTTTATTTGCAAAATTTCGTCCTTGCTCGGGTAAGCTGTCGTCATAAAGTAAATCGCCACCAGCAGGAGAGCAAAATAACATTCCTATCCTGATAGCATCTGCACCATATTTGTCGATTAGAACTAAAGGATCGGGAGAATTACCTAATGATTTAGACATTTTACGTCTTTGTTTATCTCTCACTATTCCAGTAAGATACACATTTGAGAAAGGTTTTTCGCCAGCATATTCGTAACCTGCAATTATCATACGAGCAACCCAAAAGAAAAGAATTTCGGGAGCTGTTACTAAGTCGTTAGTAGGATAATAATATTTAAAATCTGGATTATCTGGATTGCTTATACCGTCAAAAACTGAAATTGGCCATAACCACGAGCTAAACCAAGTATCCAAAACATCTTCGTCCTGATGCAAATCACTAATTGTAAGATTTTGATTTCCAGTTTTTTGACGAGCCAAAGCAAGAGCTTTTTCATCGGAATCTGCAACAACAAACTCGTTTGAATTTGGCAAATAATATGCAGGAATTCTATGTCCCCACCAAAGTTGACGACTAAGACACCAATCACGGACATTTTCCATCCAATGTCGGTAAACGTTTTTAAATTTGGCAGGCAAAAGTTTAACAACATCATTTTCAACAGCATCTAAAGCGGGTTTTGAAAGGTTTTCCATTTTAAGAAACCATTGCATCGATAATTTTGGCTCTATAACCGCATTAGTTCTTTCGGATCGCCCAACTTTATTTGTATAATCTTCAGTTTTAACAAGTGCCTCAATTTTTTCAAGCTCTTTTACTGCAAGTTCTCTGGCTTCGAATCTATCAACACCAACAAACAACTCGGCTGCTTCGTTCAGAGTCCCGTCATCATTAAAGATATCTATACTTTGAAGATTATGCCTCACTCCTATTTCGTAATCGTTTATATCGTGTGCTGGAGTGATTTTCAGACAACCAGTACCAAACTCCATATCGACATAATCGTCAAAAATAATTGGCACTTCACGATTAATCATCGGAACAATTACTTTTTTCCCTTTAAAATGCTCAAATCTCTTATCATTTGGATTAACACACACAGCAGTATCACCAAGAATTGTTTCTGGACGAGTTGTTGCAATTGTTACGTAATTATTTTCGCCAAGTATTTGATATTTTACATAATATAGTTTTGAGTTTTCCTCAGTATGTAAAACCTCCTCGTCTGAGACAGCCGTTTTTGCTTCGGGATCCCAATTTACCATACGAACTCCACGATAAATCAAACCTTTTTCGTACAAATCGCAAAAGACTTTAATTACAGATTCCGAACGAATTTCGTCCATAGTAAAACAAGTTCTTTCCCAGTCGCAAGAAGCTCCAAGTTTTTTTAATTGCTCAAGAATAATTCCACCATGTCTTTCTTTCCACTCCCATGCATGTTTAAGAAACTCGTCACGAGTAAGATTATTTTTATCAATTCCATCAGCTTTTAGTTTAGCAACAACTTTAGCTTCGGTGGCAATTGAAGCATGGTCGGTTCCAGGAATCCAGACTGCATTTTTACCAAGCATTCTTGCACGACGAACCAAAACATCCTGAATGGTATTATTAAGCATGTGTCCCATGTGCAAAACTCCTGTAACATTTGGTGGAGGAATTACATTCACATAAGGCTCACGACTATCGGGTTCTGAATGGAAATAATTTTTATCTAACCAAAATTGATACCATTTTTTCTCAATATCTTGCGATTCGTACTTTGCAGGGATTTCCATATATCTTGTTTAATTTTAGTTTGCAAAAATACTTTATTTATTGAAATTTTCAAATTGAATATCTAATACGGGGCTTCGAGACGAGTTTCCCTACGGTCAACTCTCTTAGCCACCTTACGTGTAGGTGGCTGAGGGAAGCAACGTACGGAGCTTTGTCTCGAAGCCCCGCATTATCGCTATCCGCCAAAATCATCAAATGCAATCATTTCTTCTGGGACACCGAGATTATCTAACATTTTTAAAACTGCATCATTCATCATAGGTGGTCCGCAAAGATAATATTCTATTTCTTCGGGTTCTTCATTATTTACCAAATAATTATCATAAATTACTTTATGAATAAACCCTGTATATCCATCCCAATTATCTTCTTCTTTTGGTTCAGACAGGGCAATATGGAAAGTAAAGTTTGGAAATGCTTTTTCAATTTCTCTAAACTCATCTTCGTAAAACACTTCGCGTTTAGATCTTGCACCATACCAAAAAGTAGCTTTACGTCCCGTTTTGATGGTTTCAAATAAGTCAAAAATATGAGAGCGCATGGGAGCCATTCCTGCTCCACCGCCGATAAACATCATTTCTCTTTCTGTTTGCTTAATGTGAAACTCTCCATAAGGTCCCGATATCATAACTTTATCGCCAGGTTTACGAGAGAAAGTAAACGAAGAACAAACTCCAGGATTTACATTCATAAATGATTTTGTTTTTCTATCCCAAGGAGGTGTAGCAATACGAATATTCAGCATAATAATGTTACCCTCTGCAGGATGGTTGGCCATAGAGTATGCACGAAAAGTTTCCTCGTCATTTTTCATTTTAAGATTCCACAAATTTAGAGCATCCCAATCTTCGCGGAATTCATCCTCAACCTCAATATCTTTAGAGTAATCCACATTTACTTTTGGGACATCAATTTGTATATATCCACCCGATTTAAAGTCAAGCTTTTCGCCTTCAGGCAATTTAACGACAAACTCTTTAATAAATGTAGCAACATTTCGATTTGAAATAACTTCACACTCCCATTTTTTTACTCCTATAACTTCTTGTGGAAGTTCAATTTTCATATCGTTTCGAACTTTTACCTGACAAGCAAGTCTCCAATAGTTTTGTTGTTCTTTACGAGTAAAAAAGCCTGTTTCAGTTGGTAAGATTACACCACCACCATCAACTATACGACATTTACACATACCACAAGTGCCACCGCCACCACAAGCAGAGGGGACAAATATTTTTTGTTCGCTAAGTGCTTGCAAAAGCGTTGTTCCGGGTTCAATAACTAAAGGATCTTCGCCATTTATGCTAATCTTAATTTCACCTTGCGGAGTAAGCTTTTTCTTAGCAAATAGCAGCATCATTACTAATGCAATTATTATAATGAGAAAGACTGCAATCGCAGAAATTATTATTAAAGTTTGTGTTGATAGAAATATCATAATTTTTATTTTACAAATTAATACCCATAAATCCCATGAAAGCAAGTCCCATAAGACCCGTTATGATAAAAGTAATGCCTAATCCTTTTAATGGTTTTGGCACATTTGAATATTTGATTTTTTCGCGTATTGCAGCAATACCAACAATCGCTAATAACCAACCTATCCCAGAGCCAAATCCAAAAACAGTAGCTTCAGCAATATTTGCATACTCTCTTTCGGCCATAAATAAGGAGCCTCCAAGAATTGCACAATTTACCGCTATCAATGGCAAGAAAATCCCTAAAGAAGAGTATAATGCAGGCGAATATTTTTCAATAACCATTTCGACCAATTGTACCATAGCAGCAATAATTGCAATAAAAAGTATAAACGACAAAAATGAAAGGTCAACATTTGCAAAGTCATCAGATATCCACGAAAGTGCTCCTAATTTAAGCACATAATTTTCTAACAAATAGTTGATTGGTAATGTAATAGTTAAAACAAAAACCACTGCAAGCCCCAGTCCAAAAGAAGTTTTAACAGTTTTAGAAACAGCAAGATACGAGCACATGCCTAAAAAATAGGCAAAAACCATATTGTCAACAAAAACTGACTTTATAAAAATATTAATTAAATTTTCCATAGTTTTATTCCTCTATTAGTTCACGATTACGTGCACGTTGCACCCAAATAATAACGCCCACCACAATAAGTGCCATTGGTGGCAATATCATCAGACCATTATTTGCATATCCAATTTGGTAAAACATTTCGGGTACGACCTGTATATCCCAAACTGTGCCACTACCAAACAGCTCTCTAAAAAATGCGACAATAATCAGTATTGCTCCATATCCTAATCCGTTTCCAATGCCATCTAAGAAAGCGCGTTTAGGAGTATTTGCAAGAGCAAAAGCCTCAAGTCGTCCCATGATAATACAATTTGTAATAATCAGCCCAACAAAAACCGAAAGTTGTTTACTAACATCAAACACAAAAGCTTTTAAAAACTGATCTACAATAATCACAAGTGCTGCCACAACAACCAATTGAACTATAATTCTAATTCGTTTAGGGATTGTATTTCTCAACAAAGAAACAACCACATTTGACATTGCCATTACAAAAACAACACTTAACGACATAACCACAGCAGGCTCCAATTTGACCGTAACTGCCAATGCAGAACAAATACCCAAAACCTGTACAGTTATAGGATTGTTCTTATTTATCGGGTCTGTCAATAATTTTAAATTCTTTTTAGAAAACATAAGGTATTATTTTTTATTATTTTCAATAAATTTCAAATAAGCACTCAAACAAGTTTTAAGCATATCTCGCAAACCATGCGAAGTAATAGTTCCTCCAGATACTGCATCAACAGCGTGGTTATTATCACTTGCATCAGTTTTTATAAGGTCGATAGAAACGAAATTCCCATTTTCATCAAAAATAGATTTGTCAATAAACTCTTTTTGGAACTCGGCGGTTGAAATTTCTGCACCCAAACCAGGAGTTTCAGATTTATGATCGAAATAAACGCCAAAAACATGATTCAAATCTTCATAAAAGGAAATATACCCCCAAAGTGGTCCCCACAATCCTTTACCATACAAAGGAAATATGTATTTTAAATCTCCATCTTGAGTTTTTGCGACATAAATAGGCCATTGTTGGTCGGCAGGAGGTTTTCTCAACTCATCTTTTAGATTAATTTTAAACGCATCAACATTATCTAACTTCTCGCCTTCAACATTTATAGCAAAAACTTCAACAATAATTTCCTCGTAAAGGCTTTCTACATTATCAGGATTACTCTCAACATTAAAAGCTGCCAAAACATTTTTCTTTTTTTCGAGTTCCACATTTTTCTTTTGAAATGGTTGCAAACTAACAGCCACAAAAGTTAGAATTGTAGCGACCACAATCACCATTATAACGGCGTATATAAATGTATATTTATTACTATTCCTATCCATAATTTTAAGATTTAACTGATGATACAGAACGTTTTAATCTTTTTTTAATATTTTGCTGTACAACAAGATGGTCAATTAAAGGAGCAAATACGTTCATCAACAAAATAGCAAGCATCATACCTTCTGGGTAAGCAGGATTTAGCACCCGAATAAGTATAGCAAGAAAACCTATAAGGAATCCATATATATATTTCCCCTTATTTGTTTGAGCACCAGTAACAGGATCGGTTGCCATAAACACCATCCCAAAAGCAAATCCTCCTAACATAAGTTGCTCAAACCAAGCTATTTCCATTGCCGAATTAACAGCAAACACATTTAGCAATAGCCCCATAACAATACCTCCGGCAAGAGTTGAAAACATAATTCGCCAACTTCCGAGTCCAGCAACAAGCAAAATCAATGCACCGAGTAATATAGCGATTATAGAAGTTTCTCCAACAGAGCCAGGAATTGTACCAATAAACATTTCGAGATGGCTTACTTTTTCACCAAAGCCATTAATAAAATTGGAAGCTCCAGTAGCAGACTGAGCGAGTAAAGTAGCACCAGAATATCCGTCAATAATTCCTTCGCCACTCATCATACCGCTAACCCAAATTTTATCTCCAGACATCCATGAAGGATATGCAAAAAACAAAAATGCTCGTGCAGTAAGAGCAGGATTAAGGATATTCATACCAGAGCCACCAAAAACTTCTTTACCAATTATTACCGCAAACGCTGTTGCAATCGCAAGCATCCACAAAGGAATATCGGCAGGAACTATTAATGGTATAAGTATTCCTGTTACGAGAAAGCCTTCGCTAATTTCGTGTCTGCGAACCTGTGCAAAAGCGAACTCAATCCCAAGTCCGACAATATAGGTTACCGCAATAAGAGGAATAACTTTTATAAGTCCATAACTTATCATGGGCCAAAACTCTTGTGGCTGTCCTGTTGCAATAAAATGTTGTAAGCCAGTATTATAAATGCCAAACAACAAAGCCGGCATTAAAGCAAGTACAACGATTATCATTGTGCGTTTCATGTCTATTGCATCTCTAATATGAGTACCTTTTTTGGTAACATGATCTGGCACAAACAGAAAAGTCTCAAAACCGTCAAAAACCGAATGCAAAAAATAAAATCTTCCCCCTTCT
>CAYNKH010000041.1:0-20456 GCA_964397745.1 uncultured Bacteroidales bacterium
TTCTATAAACTGGTATCATCTTAAATCCGTCTAAGTCAGTTGTTCTGAGTTTAAGTAGCATAGCAATATATTGATATATAGAATTTTAAATAAAACTTAAAAAATGACTAAAATTGGAATAATAATTTGTGGACGCTATATAAATTGTGGCGGAGGCAAATGTTTAAAGGCACTAAAAGAGCATGCTGGTGGATTTGCTAAATATCTAAAAGACGAATTGTTGGAA
This sequence comes from uncultured Bacteroidales bacterium, assembly GCA_964397745.1. Lineage (GTDB taxonomy): Bacteria > Bacteroidota > Bacteroidia > Bacteroidales > ML635J-15 > Bact-19. Next base: position 227 of record CAYNKH010000041.1, read on the forward strand.
TTAGTTGGGTTTGCAAACTGTGGAGGATGTCCAGGTGGAAATATAGAATATGTACCAGTAGAAATGATTAAAAATGGAGTAGAAGTCATTCATTTGGCAACAGGACTTGAGGTTGGATATCCACCATGTCCGCGAGTTGCACAGTTTAAAGAATACATTGAAACTCATTTTAATTTGCCAGTGGTAATAGGAACACACCCAATACCATTAAAATATTATAATACACATAACAAACTTTCATTTTGGAGTGCAGCATACAAGAGAAGAATAATCCCCCATTTGTTAATAGAGGATAAAAAGCTTATGGAAGCTTATAACTAATTAGTAAACAACGGTTTAATGATTTGCAGATAATGTAAAACAATACCGATCACATTGCTGTTAAATGCAAACATCCAGAATAATTATTGTTTTACAGTTCCTATGATGTCAAAGTGGTAGAACTCCTCAGATATTCTGCTGCACTTAAAGCCGCAATTGTGCCATCGGCAACTGCTGTAGTTATTTGACGATAGCGTTTTGCGATACTGTCTCCAGCGGCAAAAACACCAGGCATTTCTGTTTTCATTTCATTATCAACAATAATTTCTTGATTATCATTTAATTTAAGAATATTATTAAGACCTGTTGTATTTGGTGCGTAGCCAATAAAAACAAAAATTCCGTCAATAGATTTTGGATAAACATTGCCTGTTGGGATATGTTGTATCAACGCAGTTTTTATTGATTCATCTCCTGTAAGCTCGGCTATTTTTGACTCCATAATAAATTCTATTTTAGGATTTGCTCTTGCTTCTTCTATCACTGCTGGAAAAGCCTGAAAATGGTCAAACTGATGCACAATAGTAACTTTTGAAGCATATTTTGTAAGTGCTCTAGCTTCTTCGAGAGCCGAATTGCCGCCACCAATTACTATTATTTCTTTATCTGTAAAAAAGTCGCCATCGCAGGTTGCACAATACGAAACTCCGCTTCCTTTGTAGCGTTCTTCGCCCGGTACATCAAGGTAGCGTGGACGACCACCAGTTGCAAAAATCACTGATCTTCCTTTTATAATTCTTCCGTCTTCAAGTTCAAATGTTTTTATTTCTCCTACAATATCATAGTTTATAATTTTTACATTACTCATTAATTTACAACCAAAATCTTTGGCTTGCTTTTTCATTGTATTAGCAAGTATATAACCATTTGTGAGTTCTACACCTGGATAGTTGGCAACTTCGTTTGTCATTACAGTTTGTCCACCATAAGAGCCTTCATTTAGAATGACAGTTGAAAGTTTTGCTCTCGAACTATAAATCCCTGCTGACAAGCCTGCTGGTCCGCCACCGATTATTACTACATCATAAATTTTTTCCATTTTTTTGTCTTTTTGTTAAAAATAGTCCCGTAATGCTAAGCAAAACGGGACTAATTACGAAAAACCTGGCTTAAAAGTTCTCGTCTAAAATTTTTGTTATTTGTTGTCTGTTTTGAATACTTGATGTCGCTGACACTACTTTACCATTTTTGTAATACATAGTAAAAGGAAGCCCCATAAAACCTTTACAACTAGGATCGTTTCTTATTATTCCTGCCTCTGGGTTGTCGAATGCCATTACTGCAAATTTTATGTCTTCTCGTTCTTCTTCAAGCTCTTCCATTATGTCATATACTGGAATACACATTGGTCCCATACGTCCACCACATACCATTAAGTTTGGATGTTCGGCTTGCAATTTTTTCAAGTCCTCTGCTGTTTCAATTTCGTGTAAATTTGTGTGAAGCATTTTCATATTCTATTGTTTTTTAAGTTTGTAAAATCATTGTGCAAATTAAACACTTAAATGACAAAATTGATTAACAATAGTCGCTGAAAGATTACAGTTAAAAACATGAAACGCATTAGCTTTTTTGTTGTCAAATGACATTGTTTGATTAAAACCTGATTGATTGATTAAATTGTGTATTTTTGCATAAATTGGTCGAATTATGGAAAATAAGAGTAGAATAGAAGATAATTCTAAGTGTTTTCAGACTTTATATCCTGAAGAGCTTGAGTTTATAAGTGACAAAAAGAAACAATTACACTATTTAAAAAGCGAGCAGATATTTAAACAGGGAGCATTCTCTCCCTATGTTATGTATATCATAGACGGACTTGTTAAAATATCGCTCCAAACTGGGTTTGAGAAGCAAATTAATATTCGTTTGGCTCATACTGGCGAGTTTTTAGCTTTTTCATCAATATTTGGTGATGATACATACAATTATACTGCAACAGCTTTGCGAAACTCAAGTATCTGTATGATAGATAAAGAGGCTTTGAGAAATTTATTATTTGAAAATGCCGAGTTCTCAATGCGAATAAGTTCTAAAAATTGTAGGAATGAAACTCGATTTTACGAGATAATTAAAAATATTTCGTACAAACAGATGCGTGGAAAATTAGCTTCTGCAATAATTTACTTGTCCTCGCCAGAATTTGCCGGCGAAAACGTTTTTACACTTCTTACCCGTCAGGATCTCGCCGAATTTGCATCGGTTTCTACTGAAAGTACAATCAAATTGCTAAAAGAGTTTGAACAGGAAAATATAATCGAACTAAAAGCTAAGGATATAATAATTCTAAATCACAAAAACCTTTTGGATATTAGCCGTACATCTTGATAAATGTATTTTGGTGTAGTATTTGATTTTAAATATTGCCAAAAGTAATTTGCTGTTTGAAATTAGTTTATTATAAAAAAGGTTTAATGTAAATTATTTTTTAATTTTGTCAGTTGATAAGTAAATTAGAGATGAAAAGAATACTTAGTATAATTGTTTTAGTGTTGATGCCTGTTATATATTCTTTTTCACAGGTTGAAATTATAAAATCAGATGAGAAAGTTGTAATTGATGGAGAGAAGTACTATTTGCACATTGTAGAAGCGGGGCAAACTCTATATTCTATTTGTAAAACCTATGGAGTTACAGAGGCAGCACTTAATGAGGTAAATATTGGTTTGAATTCGCAAATATTTGTGGATCAGATTATTAGAATCCCAGTGATATTTGAAGTATCCGATGATGGAAATCAAATAAAATATACCGTTAAGCCTGGAGATACATTATACTCGTTGTGTCGCAAATATGGAATTACCCAAGATGAGTTCTATGAACTTAATGAAAATGTTAAACCAAATAGAGGAATAAAAGTGGGGCAAGAAATTGTATTTCCCATAAGTGTTTTAGATAGACCAATTACTGATGTTGATACTGATAATCAAAAAGATACTGTAAATTATTATTATCATTTAGTTGAAAGAGGTGAGACATTATATAGGCTGTCTAGAATGTTTGAAGTAAAACAAAGCGAGATTTTATTAGCAAATCCTAGTTTGGATGAAAACGCTCTTAAAGTTGGTGATTTGATTAAAATTCCTCGTAAAAACATTGTCCCGCTTACCGACCAACAAGTTTTAGTAGATAGCTTAGTCAAACTAGCATTTTCCATTGATAGTACAGTTTTTACAAGTGATAATATTTGTGACTCTATAATGTGGTATAAGCAAGGTAATCATTTTATTGTTAGCGTTTTGTTACCATTTGATGTTTCCTCAAATATGAGAAGTTTATACATTCAGGAGGCAGGAACCAAAGTGCAAAGGCTTTATCCTATAACAGAAAAAGTTGTTTCTTTTTATTCGGGACTTTTAATCGGACTCGAGCAATATAAATCTGCGGATGTTAAAATCGATCTTAAAGTTTATGATGTTGGCGATGATAATACTATTTTAAAGGAAATACTCAAAAACAATGAGTTAAATGGCTCAGACCTTATTATTGGACCTGCATTTAAAAGTCAAGTTGAGTATTTTAACTTGAATTTTAAGAATGATACTGTTAGCATTATTCTACCATTCGTTACTGATAGTGATATTGTTGAGAAATTTGCAAATAATATTACTTTGCGTACTAGTAACGATTTTTTTTGCGACAAAGTTGCTGATTATGTTTCAAAAAATCCGCAAAATAATTACTTGATTATTCAAGGTGTTACGCCAGATCAAATAAAAGTCGCTATGGATTATAAAAATGCAATAGATTTTTTAATAGATACTGTTGACATACAAGTTAACACAATACGCTTTAACGGAAATTCATTGGTGTCACTAAAATCTATGATTTCTGAGGAAAAAGAAAATGTGTTTATCCTTCCATTCGCTCACGAAACAGCCACTGCTAAAATTCTTACAGAATTGTTCCCAATAAAAAAACACGAAATAACCCTTATAGGACCAGAAACGCTATTGAATTATGAAAGCATAGATCCTAATTATTTTCATAAAATAAAATTTAGTTATTTTACTGATATGAATATTGATTATTCCGATTCATTAACAAATATATTTGTAAATAAATATCAAGAAACATTTTTATGTGTGCCAGATGAATACTCGTTTTTGGCTATGGATGCGGCAAGCTTGGTAATTGCAAAATTGCTGCGTCATGGAAAAGGATTCTCAAGATGTTTTAGCTGCAGTGATACAATTAAGGGCTTGTCGGGAGATTATATATATGCCTCAAAACCGAACTATGCCCCTGGTGCCTTCTCAAACTCTTCTGTTTATATCTACAAACTGCAGGAAGATTTTACTTTTGGACAAGTCTATCCACAAATGGAAATAGTTCTTGATGATAATGATGATAAATAAATAAACAGAAAAAAAGTAAATAATGTAGTACTTCTAAAATTATCTATTCCACTTGGCTACAGCCAAGTGTGAAAACTTTTGTTTCTTCAACTTGCTTTGGCATCATTATTCAACATTGGGAAATTCATTTTCACAATAAAAACTTTTTCTACAAAAACAGGGAATTTATTGAATACGACAAAAAGGGGTGTAACTAACTGATAATCAAGGGTAGGTCAGAAGTTCTGAAATTTTTATAGTTTTTTAGCTTTTTTTTGATGTTTTTTTCTGATAATATCAAAATATTTTCAATAATAATATCTTAAAATTATAGGTAGGCAACCTTTTGTTAAAAAAACGTCTTGTTTTTAGTGTGAAATATATTTTTTTGTTGTAAATTTGTTATATTCGCATTTAGGAATTGTGGGACAGTTTGTTTAATTGTCAGTGCTTTGTTAGAATAATAGTTTTTTTTTATAATATTTTTTGCTATGAAATGTAAAATTTTAGTGTTTGCGACATTTTTAATTATACCTATTTCTGTCATTTTTGCACAGAATGTAGTGGAATTTGTCGATGTAAAAGATGCTGATGGTCTTAAAACTGTTTATTTCCAGATTAAAGGGTTAGGTGAAGATGACGCAGCAAGAACTACATTGATGACAGACTTATTAGCAGACCCAAACGTGGTAAAAGGTCGCATTTTCACAAGCTCTTCTTTCAAAACAAGATGTCAATTATTCTTGCCTTATGAAATTGGTCCCGAATATATACGTCCAATTTTGCAATCCCATGGATACGATTTTGAGTTTAGCTCAGTTTCGATAGATGGAAAATTGATGGTGGATAAAAATGCAAGAGCAGCAAGGGCAGATTTTTATTCTCCTACTGACGACTTTCCGCAATGTGTTAGTACTGGAGATAAAATGTTAGACGCCGAAAATTATCGCATTGCAAAAGAGCAGTGGATTGAAAATAATAAGCGTAAATATAAAAAGCAAAAATTTAATGGAACTGCTAAATATCCTATAATAATTTCTCAGGAACAGTTTGATAGTTACACAGAGAGTAAGCAACAAAAAATCTTAGCCCAACCCGATATTTTTAAAATCAAACAATATTGATAACTAACTTAATAGCTATGAAACACTTATATCTTTTATTTTTTTCTGTTTTAATTGCGACATTATTGTTGGTTTCTGATGATATATACGCATGTACAGGTAGTACACTTGCAGGAAGTATTACTCCAAATGACAGTTGGCAGACACTAGCGGGTGTGCAAGCTGGTGATAGATATACCTTTTCTATCGTTGCAGGAGAAGTAATCATATTCTCATTTTGTCAGGGGGGAGGGTCATATTCAAATGATCCACGGATAGATTTACATGATCAAAATGGAACAATTACTTATGAATTTAATGATGACCATTGTGGATACGGAGCCGAATTGGTTTGGGTATGCCCAACTAGTGGTACGTATTCAATTGGCTTATATGAGTTTTCGTGTCTAACAGATGGTACAGCTCTTGGTACAATAGCTTATAAGTTTTTGCCCACACCTACCGAGCAAGATTGTCTTGGTGCACGTCCATTATGTAACAGTTTTTCAAATCATCCTCAATCGTATGTGGGTAGTGGGCATTATTATGATATTTTTAATTTTGGTGATCAATATGGAATGTCTGCAAATGTAAATAACTGTCCAAATTGCCTAGTAACTGGAGAACGCAATAATGTTTGGTACACTTTTACCGCTCAAACAGCTGGAAATCTTGCATTTACAATTACTCCAATAGACCTTTCCGATGATTACGACTGGGCTTTGTATAGCCTTAATGGTGGGGTTGATTGTTTTGACTTAATTGATTGGGGGGCACATCCGCCAGTTAGTTGTAATTTCTCTTTTGGGGGTAATGGAATTACTGGCTTAGGTTCAGGATCTTCTCATTGTATTGGACCAGATGAAAATAACTTGTTTAATGCACCACTGGTTATAAATCCAGGTGAGACTTATGTGCTAACTGTTTCTAATTTCAGTTCCACTCAAAATGGATATTCTATAAATTTTGGTGCCAGTACTGCGACCATTGTCGATAACTCAGAACCTGAAATGGAAAGTCTCGTTTATGCACCATATTGTGGGTCGTCTTCATTAACTGTCCAGTTTAGCGAAGCAATATGGTGTTCAAGTGTTCAACCAGCTGATTTTGTTCTAACAGGACCTGCAGGAACATATTCGATAGACGACACTTATAGTATAGTATGTACATCTGCGTCTTCTAATACTTATGCTGGTACTTGGTACGATGATATTTGGACATTACAACTAGGAGACTTGCTTTCTCAGTCTGGCGATTATGTCTTAACTTTAATTGATGGTAGTGTTGAAGATAAATGTAATAATGTTAATGATGCTAACCAATTGTTTTTTACCGTTGTAGGAGTAACTGCTGATGTTGATATTACTGCTGCCTCAGGCTGTGGTGGTGGAGACTGTAATGGGGAGATTACTGTTTCAAATATCGCAGGTGGAACGCCTCCTTATGTTGTTGATTGGAGTGGACCAGCTGGTTTTACGTCAAATGATTTAACTATATCATCATTATGCAATGGGGTTTATGCTATTACTATAACTGACTCCGAAGGGATTTGCGAGTTTGTGGATTCTGTTGAAATGACTGGTTCGCCACCCATAAATTCTACTGCGACAAGCAACTCACCAGTTTGTGCAGGCGAAACAATTGATTTGTTGGCGGATTGTGATGACGGTACAGCTACTTATAGCTGGACTGGCCCTGGCACGTTTACTTCTTCACAGCAAAATCCCACAAGACCTAATGCAGATATTGGTATGTCAGGCACTTATATGGTTACTGTTACAGATGCAGCAGGATGTACTGAAACAGCCTCAACTGACGTAACGGTATATGCGGTTACGCCAGTAAGTGCAAGTGCAGACTCCCCGTATTGCGAAGGTGAAAATATACAATTAAATGCAACTACCGTAATTGGTGCAAGTTATACTTGGACAGGACCTGGACTTTTCAGTTCAGCCGATGAAGACCCACTTATCTCAAACTGTGTAACAACTGATGCAGGGACATATACAGTGCTTGTTACAGATGCAAACTTATGTACTGTTAGTGCAAGTGTTGATATTGTAGTTAATGATGGCATAACAGCAGATATAGTTACAGTTGACCCATTGTGTTATCAGGAGGCTACTGGTCAGATTCAAGTAAATACAACTTCTGGAACGCCGCCATTTAATTATAGTTGGCCAGATGGATCTACGTCGAATCCAGCAACTGGATTAATCGGCGGAACACCAATTTGTGTTACTATTACGGATGCTGCAACGTGTAGTTTGGAAATTTGTCATACTTTAACAGACCCTCCAGAGATTGTTGTTGATATTACTACTGTTCCAACAGAATGTGGCTTTTTTGATGGAGAGATAATTACTAATGTTAGTGGTGGAGCAGGTGGATACACAATCAATATTGCAGGAGGATATTCTGGCAATCATGTTACTGGATTGCCTCCAGGCGACTATCAAGTCACTGTTACAGATGCTGATAATTGTAGTGTCGTTGCAACCGCTACGGTAGGTTTTTTTGGTGCTGGAACAGTTGATATTACACAAGTTCAGGGAGTGCTGTGTTTTGGCCAGAATACAGCAGTATTACAAGCAAATATGACAAACGGTGCTAGCCCTTATAATTATAATTGGTCTGTGCCAGGGCAAACCTCACAAAATCTATCTGGAATTGGAGCAGGAACTTATTCGGTTAGCGTTGTTGATAATTATGGATGCTCTGGAGTAGCAAGTTATGACGTTACACAGCCCGAAGTGATGACTATAAATATCGAACATGCGAATGTCTTATGTAGAGGCGAAAATAATGGCTCAGCATTAATAAATGTTGCAGGAGGAACTCCTCCTTACGTATATGCTTGGAATCATGGACCTACATCTAATAGCCTTTCTAATTTAAGTGCAGGTACATATTCTGTTGTTGTGCAAGATTTTAACGCTTGTTCGGTAAACGAAGTTGTGGTTATTGCTCAACCTGACAATGTTGTGGGTTTGAGTGTGTCAACTTCTGATGTTTCGTGTTTTGGTAGATATGACGGAATGGCTATTGCTACTGGAACTGGTGGCACTCCACCATATTCGATAAATTGGTTTCAATTTAACGAGTTTATTGCTAGCGGTACTCAGATAGCCTCTCTTAGTGCAGGTCAATATAGTGCTCATGTGTATGATGCAAATAACTGTGTTAAAGAAGCATTGTTCACAATTATTGAACCTACAGCCTTGATAGTAGAAACACAAGTCTCCGGAGTTTCATGTAAAGGTTTTAATGATGGGGCGATAATTGTTGCAGTCGAAGGTGGTACCTTGCCTTATAGCTACGAATGGAACAACGGAGAAACAGTAGCTAGTATATCATCTCTTAAGGCTGGAAACTATTATATTACTATTACTGATGCTAGTGGTTGTATAAAAGCTCTTGGGGCAAATGTTCAAGGTAGCAATAAATTATGTCTTGGTATCCCTAACGCATTTACACCTAATGGTGATGGAATTAATGATACATGGGTAATTGATTATATCGAAATGTATCCAGGTGCTTATGTTAATGTATTTAACAGATGGGGACAGCATATCTTTCAGGCTAAGTCAAATGAAGAGTTCTGGGATGGAACGTGGAAAGGTAAATATGTTCCAGCTGGTGCATATCAGTATATAATTGATTTGCGAAACGGAATGGAGCCGTTTACTGGAGTCGTAGTTGTCGTATATTAAAAATATAAAGGCTGTTTCTACAGCCTTTTTTTTATTCCAAATGTTGATTATTCTATTATTTTTAATATTTTTACACAATTAAAAAAAATATTGAAAATGAAAGATAAATTACACAAACTTTTCAAATTTTTGATTAGCAAAGTATTTCTGTTTAACTTCTTGGGTGGTATTGCCTTTCTTGTCATAGTGTTTGTTATATTAAACATATATCTAAAATCTTATACACAACATGGCAAATCTGTTACTGTTCCAACATTAATTGGAATGCAAAGCGAAGATGCTATTGAGCTTATAAAAGATGGAGGTTTTGATTATGTTATAATTGATACAATATTTGATGATAATGTAGATAAAGGCGCGATTGCCGAGCAAATTCCTGAACCCGAGGCTTTAGTAAAAGAGGGAAGAAAATTATATTTGATAGTTAACTCTAAAAATGACGAACTGATTTCGATGCCTCAATTTGTTGGTTATTCTATTCGACAGGCTAATTCTCTTGCCGAATCTTATGGACTAGTTGTTGGAAACCTTAGATATGTACCCGATATAGCGGCAAACGTTGTTATCAGACAATTATACGAAGGCGATGAAATTGCTGCAGGAACAAAAATAAAAAAAGGCTCCAAAATTGATATGATACTTGGACTTGGACTTAGTGATAAAACAACTTTAGTACCTTCGCTTATAGGTTTAACATATAAAAAAGCAAGTAATAATCTATTGGACTTATTCCTTAATACTGGTGCCGTAAATTATGACGAAACTGTAAGAAATAGAAAAGATTCTGTAAATGCTAAAGTTTATAAACAATCTCCAGGATATAGCACAATAAACGAAGTAAATTTGGGTTATAATGTTGATATTTGGCTAACTGCAGACGAAAGTTTGATTGAGGCAAAAATGCTGGAGGCTGAAGAAACTGCCGAGAATGCAGAAAATGAAACAGAATAAATATGAAAAGAACAATAATATTAACATCTGTACTAATAATAATCAGTTTTGTGCTTAATGCACAAGAAGTTTTGATAGATTGTGGTAATCAGCAGTTGAAGAATTATAGTGAAAAATACTATGCTGTTATTTCAACTCGTCATACAAAAGCAATTGATACTTTGGACTTGCCTTTTTTCGATGATTTTTCAAAATCATTTATTTATCCCGATTCGACTAAATGGATTGATAAATTTGCTTATATAAATAAAGATTATGCAATTAATCCAATTTCGATGGGGGCAGCAAGCCTAGATGCTATCGACAATTTTGGAGCAGTTTATCCACATTTACCTACACTCAGTAGTGCTATTGCTGATTATTTAACATCGGCACCAATAAACCTTGGGGTGAGTGTCGCAGACTCTGTTTATCTTAGTTTTTATTATCAAGCAGGTGGAAATGGAAATTCGCCAGAGGTACGCGATTCTCTCGTACTACAGTTTAAGTCTCCTTCTACCGATTGGAAAAGTGTTTGGAATGCTCCCGGTGGAGAGGCAATGGATAATTTTAAACTAGCTCTGATACCAATAATAGACCCTGTATATCTTGTTAAAGGATTCCAATTTAGATTATTAAATTACGCCAGTATTAGCTCCAATTATGAACCGAGCTGGATTAGCAATGCAGATATTTGGAATATTGACTTTGTTAAACTTGATAAAAATAGAACTTGGGATGATACTCTTGCAAATGATGTCGCTTTTATAAAAGATTTTGGATCAAAACTAATTGGCTGGGAGTCTGTACCTTGGAATCATTTTAAAGATTATGCAGAAAATTTGGTAAATGATTCTCTTACATTCACATACAGAAGCACTTATGGTGTTGATACGATGAATGTTAATCGTCGTGTTATAATAACTGATATATTTGGCGATACTCCAACATACTCAATGTTAGAGGATAATGAAAATATTTTCCCTCTTCAAACTATAGAACATACTAGAGCAATACCTTATAGCTTTGAGTCTAATAGTGAGGACTCAGCTCGCTTTTTGCTTAAAGGATATCTTAAAATTGATGGGGCTGAAGATCTCGCTATTTATCGCTGGAATGACACATCATATTATTATCAGGATTTTAACAATTATTATGCTTATGATGATGGCTCGGCCGAAAGAGGTTATGGTATTTCAGGACAGGGAACTGCCTACTCAAGTTTGGCTTGTAAGTTTACACCACTTAAAGCTGATACTCTAAAAGGAGTTTACATTTACTTTAACCAGACATTAAATGAAGCGAATCGAAAATATTTTTATCTTACAATATGGAATGATAATGATGGAATACCTGGAGATACAATTTTTCAGAAAATTGGTGTAAAACCTTATTATAGTGATCAAATAAACGGATTTTTGTATTATTCTTTGGATACCAACATTTATATAGATACCACGTTTTATATAGGTTGGATAAAAACAACCGATGATATGTTAAACTGTGGCTACGACCTTAATAATGATGCAGGATCCAAAGTGTTTTATAATGTGTCGGGTGAATGGCAGGTATCTGCATATAATGGTGCTATGATGATTCGACCAGTTTTTGGATATGCAAAATCTAGGGCGGTATATAAGCCCGAAATCGTGAAATCAGAGTATGATATTTATCCTAATCCTGCATCTGATTATGTGAAAATCCTTTCTGAAATTCCACCAAAGTTTGTTCAGATTTATGATGCCACAGGCAGGCTTGTTCGTCAATTTAATGGTCGAGAGGATGTTTTTGTCGGCGACTTGGAGCAAGGAACATATTTTATACGTCCAGTCTCTAAAGTTAGGAGCTTTAAAACAAAAAAAATACTTATTCTTAGATAAATGATTCAAGAAGATAACGACAGTGCCGAGCAGAATGACGAGTTTGAACAATCCGAACTTTACGAACATCATCGTTTAGAAATTGAACAAGGTCAAAAACCGATGAGATTAGATAAATATCTTGTTTGTCGAATGGCCTCAACATCACGAAATAGAATTCAAAATGCTGCAGATACAGGAAATATTCTTGTAAATCAAAAACCTGCTAAAAATAGTTATAAGGTTAAACCTGGCGATGTAGTGAGTATTGTTCTTAGTTATCCAAAAACTGAAAACGAACTTGTTGCTCAAGATATACCATTAGATATTTTTTTTGAGGATGAGGATTTTGTTATAGTAAACAAGAAACCAGGCATGGTTGTACATCCCAGTTATGGACATCATGATGGAACTCTTGTAAATGCTTTGGCTTATCGTTTCAAGGGCTTGCCAATGTTTACAGGCAAGGAAGTAAGACCTGGATTAGTACACCGAATCGACAAAGATACATCAGGTTTACTTGTAGTTGCAAAATCAGAAATGGCTCTAAATAAATTAGCAAAGCAATTTTTTGACCACTCGTGTAAACGCTCATACACCGCTTTGGTGTGGGGAAATCTACCAGAAGAATCAGGCATTATTACAGGACATGTGGGACGTAATCTTAAAAACCGAAAAGTTATGGATGTTTTTCCCGATGGCGAATACGGTAAAGAAGCAATTACACATTATAAAGTCTTAGAAAGATTAGGATATGTTAATCTTATCGAATGCCGCTTGGAAACTGGGCGAACTCACCAAATTAGAGTACATCTAAAACATATTGGACACCCCTTGTTTAATGATGCCGAATATGGTGGAGACAAAATTCTTAAAGGAACTACATTTACAAAATATAAGCAGTTTGTCGAAAATTGTTTCAAAATATTGCCACGACAAGCTTTACATGCAAAATCACTTGGGTTTGTACATCCTTCAAGTGGCGAAAATGTGTATTATGATTCTGATTTGCCTGAAGATATGCAAGCATGTATTGATAAATGGCGAAATTATGTTACTTATCGCAATGAATTTGAATAAACTTGCGTGTTTTTTTACCAAGTTTTATTTTTTTATCCCTTATCTCTGAACACTAACACTATAGGTACTCCTGTAAAATCAAAATTCTCACGAAGTTTATTTTCAAGGTATCTTTTGTAAGGTTCGCGAATATATTGTGGGAGGTTTGTAAAAAAAGCAAAAACTGGAGTGGGAGTAGGTAACTGTGTTACATATTTTATTCTAACTCGTTTGCCTTTTATTACTGGAGGAGAATAAGCTTCGATAGCTTCGAGCATTACCTCATTTAAAACCCCTGTTGCAATTCTTTGTGTGCGACTTTCATATACTTTTATAGCCGATTCGATAACATTATGAATGCGTTGTTTGTTAAGTACCGATATAAATAATATTGGGATATCATTAAATGGTGCTATTTTGTCCATAATCTGCTTAGTAAATTCCTTAACGGAGTTTGTCGATTTTTCGATAAGATCCCATTTATTGACAACTATAACAATCCCTTTTTTATTTTTGCGGATAAGGTTAAGTATATTTTGGTCTTGAGCCTCAAAACCTAAGCTTGCATCAATCATAAGCACACAAACATCCGAATGCTCAATTGCTCTTATCGCACGCATTACCGAATAAAACTCAAGATTCTCACTAACTCGATTTTTCCTTCTTACTCCCGCAGTATCAACCAACATAAAATCAAACCCGAATTTATTATATCGTGTATTTATTGAGTCGCGAGTTGTTCCAGCGATTTCTGTTACAATATTTCTTTCTTCGCCGATTAAAACATTTGTGAGAGATGATTTGCCAACATTTGGACGACCAACTATTGTAATTCTCGGAAGATCATCTTCCTCATGAGGTGTTTCGTTAGATAACACTTCAGCAACGGCATCAAGAATTTCTCCTGTTCCAGAGCCAGTCATTGCAGAAATGCAAAATACTTCACCTAATCCAAGATTGTAAAACTCATAACTATCTGTAATTCGGGCATTATTATCAACTTTATTAGCAGCTAAAAACACTGGTTTTTTTGTTTTACGAAGTATTTCCGCAACCGCTAAGTCCAAATCTGTAATTCCTAATTCCACATCGAGCACAAAAATTATTACATCAGCTTCCTCAATTGCTATTAGTACCTGTTTGGCTATTTCTTGTTCAAAAACATCTTTAGAGTTATCTACAAAACCTCCTGTGTCAACAACAGAAAATTCTTTCCCGTTCCAAACCGAATGTCCGTATATTCTATCGCGTGTAACACCACTTTCATTGTCAACTATTGCTTCACGACGTTCAATCAAACGATTAAAAAGTGTTGATTTGCCGACATTTGGTCTTCCTACTATTGCTACGATATTTCCCATGAATTATTTTTTTACAAAAGTAATAAAAAACTCCGATACTTTGCGGGTTTTTTACTTTAGCAAAACTAAGCAGCTTTTCGCAAAAAGATCCAAAGCATATTTTTAGCTCTAACAAAAACTTTTGAAACTAAAGTTTTGTTGGAAAATTGTTAAAGATGTGACTTTCAAAGTATTAGGAATGTATATTGTAGAAGTATTACTAATTCTGGCTATATTTAAATTTCAATTTTTATCTTTGCACTAAATAAAAACAAGAAGTATGCTTAAAGAAATTCAAGAACACCGCACAATTAGAAAATATACCGAGAAGCTAATCCCTAAAAGTATAATGGATAGCGTTTTAGGAGCTGCAATTAGAGCTTCTAATACTGGCAATATGCAGGTTTATTCGATTATTGTTACTACAGATTCTAAAATAAAAGATGAATTAGCTCCTGCACATTTTAATCAGCCAATGGTGAAAAATGCTCCTGCAATTCTTACTTTTTGTGCCGATTTTAATCGTTTTAATAAATGGTGTAGTCTAAGAAATGCCGAGCCAGGATATGATAATTTTTTGTCGTTTCTTACTGCTGCGATTGATGCAATAATTGCCGCTCAAAATGCATGTATTGAGGCTGAAGCAAACGGTTTGGGGATTTGCTACCTTGGTACTGCAATATATAATGCTGATAAAATTATTGATGTTTTAAAACTTCCGAAAGGAGTAGTGCCAGTTACAGCTGTAACAATTGGATACCCAGACGAAACTCCCGAACTTACTGACAGACTTCCATCCGAAGCGGTTGTACACTACCAAAAATATAAGGATTATACTCCTGAAGACATTAATAAATTATATGCAGAAAAAGAGGCTCGAGAAGATAGTAAGCAATTTGTTGCAGAAAATAATAAAGAGACTCTTGCACAAGTGTTTACAGATGTTAGGTACCCATTAAAAAACAACGAGCATTTTACTGAAGTATTATTAAGTGTTTTGCAAAAACAAGGTTATTTAAAATAATAATAATCGCAGTATGTTGATAATTTTAATTGCCTTATGTATTTTGTTGGCTAGTTTGGTAATTAGAGTTAACCATTTTGGAGCAGTTCCAGATAAAAACAACTTAAAAATACAGAATTGTGCTAATTTTAATGGAAAACAGTTTGTTAATCCAGGTAATATCGGTGTAAGAATGAATTTTAGAAAATTCAAATCGATTTTTCATCAAATTTTTAAATTCCGAAAGCAAAAATATCCACCTAATAATATAAAAATAGTTGATAATCCAAAAATGCACTTAGCACAGTCTGGTGACAAAGGAATTCGGATAACTTGGTTGGGGCATTCGGCAATTATAATGGATGTTGATAGTACAAGATTGCTTTTTGACCCGATGTTATCGAAGTATGCTTCACCTTTTCCTGCATTTGTAAAACGATTTAAAAATTCATTAAAATTGAATGATGCAGATTTAGAATCATTGGGAAAAATTGATGCTGTTATTATTTCTCACGATCATTACGATCATCTTGATTATGAGACGATTACCAAACTTAAAAACCAGATAGATAAGTTTTATGTGCCACTTGGAGTTGGAGCACATCTTGAAAAATGGAAAATTGATAAAACCAAAATTATTGAAGTAGATTGGTGGGAAGAATTTTTACACGATGATTTAAAAATTATTTGTACTCCTGCCCAACATTTTAGTGGGCGTAGAGCTAGTAAACGAAATTACACTTTGTGGGCATCGTGGTTAATAAAATATAAAGGCAAATCTGTTTACTTTAGTGGCGACTCTGGATATTTTGGAGGCTTTAAAGAAATAAAAGAAAAATACGGCTCAATTGACTTAGCCATGTTAGAGTGTGGGCAATACAATGAACTCTGGAAAGAAATACACATGTTGCCCGAGCAAACTGTATTAGCAGCAAAAGACCTCGATGCAAAATTAATATTACCTATTCATAATATGACTTTTAGTTTAGCTTTACACCCTTGGTACGAACCCAAAACGAGAGTCTTAGCTGAAGCAAAAAAACAAAATGTTAAAGTTGTGGACGTGCTTGTGGGCGAAAAGTTTGAAATATAAAAAACAATTTTATCAAACACTTTTATTTTTGAACTGATAATTTAGTCGAATAAGATTGCTTACCAGACTCAAACTGTATGAAATATATTCCATTCGGGATGCCTTCTAAAGAAAACTGTTCGACATCGCTTTTAACCATAGATTGACGGATTAGTTTTCCTTCGGAAGAATAAATTTTAAGATTTATATCCTCCGAAAATATATTATTAAAATTGCAGTAATTATTTGCAGGATTTGGATAAACGCAAAAATTATTTTCTTTAGTTGATATCTGACTAGATTGACTAGATTGATTGAGAAACATCACAGTACCCATATCAATATAATAATTTGAATTCCTAGAGTTTACCAATAAGAATTGATTGCCATTTTCATCAAGACAAAAGCTTACAGGCTCATCGAGTCCAGTTGCTGAGCCGTTGTAGTATTGTGTCCATTGGTGATGACCACTCTCATTGTATTTAATTATCATTGCACCTCCGCCATTAGCTGGCATATTACTGGCTGTAACAAAAATACTCCCATCATTTGATTGCTTAATACTCTCATAAGTATCACTTGTTGAGAAACCAGATTTGCTAGTATGCGACTCTATCCAAATTTGATTTCCATCAGTATCATATTTTGCAGTTATTACATTTGCCCCATCTTTACCAGTAATAAAAACATTGCCTGCATTGTTAATAATCATCGATTTGAATGCTGCTCCTATGGATTCAGAATATACTTTTTTAGTCCATAAAACGTCTCCGTTCTGATTGTATTTCATCAATAATGCATCGTTAACATTTGTTTCTTCATTTGCTTCATATCCGCAAACGTAAACCGACAAGTCATTGGTAATAATAGCATCAAACCCCACTGATGAGCGCTCTTCTAATGTTCTGTAATTCTCATCAATAATTTTTGTTCCTTCATTATTATACACAACTAAAGCTGTTAGGAAATAATGTTCCCAGTCGGTATAGTTTCCAGTTATTGCAATCTGCTGGTTCGTTTGGTTGTAATGAATTTTTCGCAAATCAGCACCATAATAAAGAGTGTGAGTTTTATGCCAAGTCTTTTCAAGTTCGGCGTTTGTTTTTATTAGAATAAAATTTCGCTGACTTATCGAAGTGCTAATACCTCCTATATAATAATCATTGTTTTCATCAATAACAATATCCACCGCTCTGTCGTCTAAATGAGCAGTTCCGTCAAAAGTAAAAGTGTTTAACAATTCGCCATTGGGGCTATATTTAAGGCATAAAACATCATCTCCGTTCGCAGAAGTACTAGTTGTTCCTGCAATAATGAGATTGTTTTCGGAATCAACTGTTGCTTTTGCTACCTTGTCAGAGTTTCCTGCGTTATCGTAGATTCTCGTCCATAAAGTGTCTCCAGAATTGCTGTATTTTACGACAATTATGTTTTCTTTTTCGGTAGTATTTACAAAAACATTTCCAAGAGAATAAATATGCCCCTGATTATCCATAACAATTGATGCACCGGAGGTACTATAAACGGATGGATTAATAACAGAACTCCATTGTGCATTCACTACAATTGCAAAAATACTGCATAGAAAAATAAAAAAAATCTTTTTCATAATATCATTATTACGGTTATTTGATATGCAAATATACAAAAGATCTCAATAAATGTAATTGGGAAAATAATATGTTTTCGCTAAGTTTTTTCTACAATATAGCCTTTACTGAGCTAAATTCAGAACTCTTAATTTTTCGTAGTCGTTACTCTTGTAATTCTAAAACAAAAATACGATAATTATATTTTGCGAATAAATAGAAGTAACCGCCTGCATTTTAGAGATAGGGGTCAGGAGTTCTAAAATTTTACGATGTTAATCAAATTTTGACAATGTTGATAAAAACTTGATAGGGAGACAAAAAAAAGGAGGACAAATTGTCCCCCTCTTAAAACACACTATATAAAAACATGAAAAAAATTATTTTATTGGTACGTTTTTGAGTGTTTCCACAATATAATTCCAAAATTTCTCTACAGACTCAATATGTACTTTTTCATCTGGGGAGTGTGGATATCTTATTGTTGGACCAAATGAAATCATATCCCAATTTGGATAAACAGAGCCTAATAATCCACATTCAAGTCCAGCATGAATTGCTTTAATTTCGGGTGTTTTTCCATATAGTTTAAGATAAGTTTCTTGCATAGTTTTGAGGATTGGCGAATCCATATTAGGTTTCCAGCCTGGATAAGCTCCATCAAAGCTAACATTTGCACCTATTAAATCGAAAATTGTTCCGATTTTGTACATAGCTCCATCTTTTGCAGAATCAACAGAACTACGAACAAGGCAGTTAACTGTGTATTTACCATCAACGCATTTTACAATTGCAAGATTATTTGAAGTCTCAACAAGACCTGGCATAGCATCACTCATTCTTTCAACGCCGTGAGGACAAGCAAATGTGGCTTTAACAATTTTTACCATTACTTCATGCTCCATTATTTTTGTAGGAGTAGCAGTTTTTTTAGCAAACATTTTTAATTCGGGTTCGGTTGCCGAAAATTCTTGTGCAAAAATTGTTTCAAACTTTTTTACTTCAGCCTCGAAACCAGCAGCGTCTTTTTCTGAAACTAGCACTGTAGCAGATGATTCGCGAGGAATAGCGTTGCGAAGGCTACCTCCAATAACCTCGCTTAATTTAATATCAAAATGATAAATGCAATGGTTTAGAAAACGGAATAAAAGTTTATTGGAGTTTGAGCGTCCAATATTTATGTCCATGCCGCTATGTCCGCCTTTAAGACCTGTAATCTCAAGTTTGTAAGCTACTAGACCTGCTGGAGTATCTACTTGTTGATAATCCATTTCTACATTAACATCAACACCGCCAGCACAACCAACATATAGTTCGCCTTCATCTTCGGAGTCTAAGTTCATTAAGATGTCGCCTTTTAATATACCTGGTTTTAGTTCGTTCGCTCCTGTCATTCCAGTTTCTTCATCAATTGTAAAAAGAGCTTCTACTGGACCATGAACAAGATCTTTAGCTTCTAAAACCGCCATTGCTGCTGCACATCCCATTCCGTTATCTGCACCGAGTGTCGTTCCTTTTGCTGTTACCCAGTCGCCATCAATATAAGTTTCTATTGGATCTTTTTCAAAATCATGAACTTTATCAGAATTCTTTTGAGGTACCATGTCTAAGTGTCCCTGAAAAACTATTCCCATGCGATTTTCCATTCCTGGAGTCGCCGGTTTACGTATTATTACATTACCAATATGATCAACAATAGTTTCTAAACCAAGATCTTCGCCAAATTTTTTCATAAAGGCAATAACTTTGGCTTCTTTTTTGGATGGTCTTGGAATTTGAGTCAAAGAATAAAAATGTTTCCATACTCTTTGAGGATTTAAATTTTTGATTTCGCTCATAACTTATTATTTTTACGTTTTTAAATTTAAAACCTTAAAGTTATAATTTTTAAACATATTAACGAA
>CAYNKH010000042.1:0-15762 GCA_964397745.1 uncultured Bacteroidales bacterium
AATTTTCCTGTCAAAGAAATCATACAGTCAAACTGGATTCTGCCTGCAATAACAATTGGAATTATTTTTATTGTATTGTTTTTCATAGTTGGCAAATCATCCCAAAAAGCTGGTATATCTATCACAACGGTGGCAAGTAAAATGTCGGTAGTAATACCAATGGTGTTTGCAATTATTGCATATAAAGAAAGTGCTGGATTCCTAAAAATCGCTGCAATAACTCTGGCAGTTGTCGCTGTATCATTAAGTGTTTATGTTAAACCTATAAAAAACAAAAAGACAAGTTTTCTTGCAGTTATTTTACCAATAATCCTATTTATTGGAATGGGAGTAAATAACTCACTACTGATTTTTTCAAAAGAAAACTATGTAAATGCCGAAATGTCCTCAATTTTTACATCAACTACTTTTGCAATTGCTTTGATAGCAGGTTTAATTATTATATTAGTTCGCCCCTCAACAATCAAAGGTTTTGGTAAATCAAAAACCTGGATATTAGGATTACTCCTAGGTACAGCAAACTTTGGATCGGTATATTTTATTTTTCTTGCCCTTAACTCGGGCCTATTTCCAAACTCAATAACCTACGGTATTGTGGATGTTGGTATTGTAATAACAACTGTCTTAATTGGAACACTGTTATTTAAAGAAAACTTATCAAAATTAAATATCTTTGGAATATCGCTGTCAATTATAACAATTATTTTAATGACAGTAGCGTAATGATTATGCAAACAGACGTTTTTTTAACAATAGAAAACCAAACAGAAGGATTTTACTCCAGCAAAGGGAGCAAATTCTACTCTTTTGCATATCCTGTATCCTCCGAAGACGAAATAAAAACAATCCAACAATCTTTACGAAAAAAATATCACAGTTCTCGACATCAGGTATATGCTTTTATGCTTGGACCCGACAAAGAATATTACAGAGCCAGTGACGACGGAGAACCCGCAAACAGTTCTGGTATGCCAGTATTAGGTCAGATTAAATCATTTAACTTAACAGATATTCTTATTGTAGTAGTACGATATTTTGGTGGTACAAAACTAGGTATTCCAGGTTTAATAAATGCCTACAAAAACGCTGCAAAAGATACTTTGGATAAGGCAAAAATTATCGAAAAATTTATAACTAAAGAAGCAGAACTAATTTTTGATTATGATGAAATCGCTTTTGTAATGAAAACTCTTAGTGATGCAGATGCAAATATCAATAATCAAACTTTTTTAGAAAATTGCAAACTTGTTTTTTCAATAAGATTATCAGAATTTGACAACTTAATTGGTAATTTAAGTAAGAATCACAAAATTGAAATACTATTAAAAGATGGGTAAAACTTTTGCAAAACTATATTTAAAAATTTTTAACTGGGATTATAATGATTTCCCTGATGTTGATAAGGCGGTGGTTACAATGGCACCACATACAAGTATGCGTGATTTTATTCTTGGTAAAATATATTTTGCATCACAAGGTCGAAAGCCAACAGTTTTAATCAAAAAAGAAGCCTTTTTTTGGCCATTTGGATATATTCTCAAAAAAATGGGAGGAATACCTGTTGACAGAGGACGAAAAACTGGACTTACAGAACAGGCAATAGAATTTTTTAAGGAAGATAGGGAACGTTTTTATCTTGTTATTACACCTGAAGGGACGCGAAAAAAAACAAAAAACTGGAAAAAAGGTTGTATTAGAATTGCTAAAGCAGCCAATGTACCTATTATTATAGGATTTTTGGATTGTGAAAATCGCAAAATGGGTGTAAAAGGCCTGCTAAACCTAGAAGGAGACGAAAAACAAGTAATGGAAAGATTAAAAAAAGAATATAAAGGATTACAAGGAATACATAAAGATAAATTTGAAACAGGTTATGAGTAAACTAAAAATGGCTGTAGTACAGCATGATATTATTTGGGAAAACCCCGAAAAAAACTTGCAGCTAGTAAGTAATATCATCAAAAATGCAGAACATGCAGATGTATTTGTTTTACCCGAGATGTTTAATACAGGGTTTAGTAACAATGTTAATAATATGTCAGAAGACATAAACGGAAACACGGTAAAAACTTTGAAAAATATCGCAAAAGAAAAAAGTGCAGCAATTTGCACTAGCATAATTTTATCTGAACATAACAAATTTTATAATTCATTTTTGTTTATAAAACCCGATGGCGATATTATTAGATACGATAAACGACATTTATTTAGAATGGGTGGCGAAACAGATATGTTTACTCCAGGTAAAAGTCGTGTTGTATATAATTATAAAGGTGTTCGATTCTTATTATTAGTTTGTTACGATCTTCGATTTCCTGTTTGGAGCAGGAATAGAAATGACTATGACGCAATTATTTACGTCTCAAGTTGGCCCACAACAAGGAGGCATGCACACGACACTTTACTAAAAGCACGAGCAATAGAAAACCTTTCGTATGTTATTGGAGCAAACAGAATTGGTGTTGATGGTAACGACCTTGTATATGACGGAGGCTCATGTATAATTGACCCCAAAGGTTATCCTATAGCCGAAGCAAAAGATAACGAACAAGAGGTTGTTTTTGCCGAAATTGATACTGACAAACAAAATAAATTCCGCAATTCGTTTACTGCTCTTCGTGATGCTGATGAGTTTGATATTTTAGTTTAGCATTCCTTAAAATAATATTTTGTTGCTCTAGTAACGCAAAACATATCTAATTGATTACGTTTATTTATTATTTTTTGCAACAAAAGAACAAGTAAGACTGATTAACCTATTGGTAAATATACCTTATCAATTTACACCTTCTGTCGTAACATTTCGGTCAATTTTGTTTATCAGACCTTGTAAAACATTACCTGGTCCCACTTCTACAAACTCTTTGGCACCGTATGCAATCATATTTTTAATCGACAGAGTCCATTTTACTGGATGTGTAAGTTGTTTAATTAGATTTTCTCGAATTGTTTCGGGACTTCTATTAAGTTTTCCGTCAACATTTTGAAAAATTGGGCAAACAGGTGTTATAAAATGTGTTTCAGTAATAGCTACACTTAGTTCTTCTCTCGCTGGCTCCATAAAAGGAGAGTGAAATGCCCCACCAACTGGCAATTTAATAGCCCTCTTTGCTCCTGCATCGAGCATTTTTTTCATTGCAATTTCGATACCCTTATCAGAACCCGAAATAACAACTTGTTGCGGAGAATTATAATTTGCAGCAACAACAACTTCGTCTATATCAGCACAAATTTCATCAATTATATCAGCTTCAAGATTCAATATTGCTGCCATACTCGAAGGATTTACCTCACAAGCTTTTTGCATGGCCAAGGCTCTTTTATAAACCAACCTTAAGCCGTCCTCAAAACTTAGTGCACCAGCAGCCACAAGAGCCGAAAACTCACCAAGAGAGTGCCCCGCAACCATACCAGGCTGGGTATCTTCATCAAGACACATATAAGTTATTACCGAATGTAAAAAAATTGCAGGTTGCGTTACATTTGTTTGTTTTAACTCTTCATCGGTACCGTCAAACATGATGTCGGTAATATTAAAACCAAGAATTTCGTTAGCTTTATCAAACAAGTCCTTTGCTTTTGAACTTGAGTTATAAAGATTTTTGCCCATTCCAACAAATTGGGAACCTTGTCCCGGAAAAACATAAGCTTTCATAATATAATAGTTAATTAGTTTATTATTATTCAAATACTACGGTCTATCTCTACTAATAAGTGATAAAAATTCTTTTCTAGTTGCATCTTTAAGAAATGCTCCAGTAAAATCAGACGTTGTAGTAATTGAGTTTTGTTTTTGAACTCCTCTCATTTGCATACACATGTGATGAGCTTCAATTACAACAGCTACACCTAAAGGATTTAAAGTGTCCTGAATGCAATCTTTAATTTGAGTCGTCAACCTCTCCTGAACCTGTAAACGCCGTGCAAACACATCAACAACTCTGGCAATTTTACTCAACCCTGTTATATAATGGTTAGGAATGTAAGCAACATGTGCTTTGCCGTAAAAAGGCAACATGTGATGCTCACACATACTATAAAGTTCAATGTCTTTCACAATTACCATTTGACGATAATCTTCTTTAAACATTGCTGACTTTAGTATAGCTTCGGGAGACATAGTATAACCCTGTGTTAAAAATTGCATAGCTTTTGCAACTCTCATAGGTGTTTTAATCAAGCCCTCTCGTTCCATATCTTCGCCAAGTAAGCGAATGATTTCTGCATAATGTGAGGCTATTTCATCTGTTTTGGTCTTGTCAAATTTCTCCGTTTTAACATAACCTCCTGCCTCTTTATTATTTAATGAAAATTCCATTTATATAAATTTTATGCAAATTAAACAAAAATTCCTCAAATTAAGCTTATTTTTGCTAAAACATCTAATATGAATTTACTTCTCATTAGTGCTACAAAGCATGAAGCAGATATTATTATTAAAGATTTGGGAATGATACAAATCAAACCCTCTCTGTATTCATCAAGCACACATAAAACTGAGCTTTTAATTACAGGCATTAGTATCCCTGCCACATTATTTTCGATGTTTACCGATGTTGATATCCGAAAATATGACCTAGTAATTAATATAGGTATTGCTGGAAGTTTTAACAAAAACGCTAAAATAGGAGATATACTTAATGTAAGTTCCGATAGCTTTGGAGATATTGGCATTAATTCTAAAAATGGTTTTCTCTCGGTTTTTAAAACGGAGTTTAACGATAAATTCCGAAACTTGATAAACAACGGACAGATTTTAAACACATCAGATTTCCCTGCATTTTTTCATGCATTGCCAAAATGTAAAGGTGTAAGTGTAAATACGCCCGAGGCAATGTTATATCCCCAAACCGATGTCGAAACAATGGAAGGAGCAGCATTTATGCTTGTGTGTAAACATTATAAAAAAGTGTTTATCCAAATACGGGGCATATCAAATATAATAGGCTACACAAAAAGAAAAGATTGGGATATGAATACTCCTATCAATAATTATAGCAAATATATTATCGAATTTATCGAAAAAAAATAAACAATGAAATTTAAACTTGCAATCTCAAGCTGTCCAAATGATACATTTATGTTTGACGCCATAATCAATAAAAGAATTGATGTCGGACAATACGAATTTGAATTACATATAGCTGATATTGAAAAACTTAACAGATTGGCATTTAAAACAGAAACCGATATTGCAAAAATTAGTTATCATTCTTTTTTTAAGATTATTGATAATTACGAATTATTAAACTCAGGTTCGGCACTTGGTAAAAACTGCGGTCCATTAATAATAAGTAAGCGAAAAATATTTCCCGACGAGCTTGCCGACTGCAAAATTGCTATTCCAGGAACTAACACTACTGCAAATTTATTAATGAAAATTTTTTATCCTAATGCTATAAATAAAAGTGTTTATCTTTTTTCTGACATAGAAACTGCAGTACTCGACAATGAATGTGATGCAGGTCTTGTTATTCACGAAACCCGATTTACTTACAAAAATAGAGGATTAAAACTAATAAGCGATTTGGGAAACTTATGGGAAAAGCAATTTCAATTACCAATACCCCTTGGCGGCATTGCTATACGCAGCAATTTACCAAATAAAGTAAAGTCTGATATTAATAAAATCTTACGTTCATCGGTTGAGTTTGCATTTTCAAATCCTGATGCCTCAATGCAATTTATGAAACAAAACGCTGTTGAACTTGATGAGCAAATTATCAAACAACATGTTGAGCTTTATGTGAATAACTATTCCATTGATTTAGGAGGAGAAGGAAAACGCTCAGTAGAGATATTATTGTCAGAATATAATAAGCTTGAAAATATTGCAATAAAACAAACCAACCTATTTATTTGACTGACTTAAGCCCATTTCCTTACCAATTTTTATCATATATTTTTTTGCCGCTTCATATTCATTGGGAATAACACCTTCAAGAATTGCCTCTTTAATAGCACCTTTTATATCTCCAACCGTTCTTGAGCCAGGAATACCAAAAAAAGCCATAATTTCCTCACCACTTACCGGAGGTTGAAAGTTTCGTAAAGAATCTCGTTCTTCGACTTCTATAATTTTTTTGCGAACATTTTTAAAGTTTGCAATATATTGCTCAACTTTCTTTTCATTTTTTGAGGTAATATCAGCCTCACACAAAGTCATAAGTGCATCAATATCTTCACCTGCATCTACAATAAGCCTACGGATTGCCGAATCGGTTACAACATCTTCGACAAGAGCAATAGGTCGCATGTGCAAATCAACCATTTTTTGAACAAATTTCATTTTTTCGTTTAATGGAAGTTTCAATCTTGAAAAAATATTAGGTACCATTTTAGCACCAAAAAAATTATGGGCATGAAATGTCCAGCCAACACCTTCAATAAATTTTTTTGTTCTTGGTTTAGCAATATCATGTAGTAAAGCCGCCCATCTCAACCAAAGATCATCGCTATATTTAGCAAGATTATCTAAAACTTGAATGGTATGCAAAAAATTATCTTTATGACTAACAAGACCATGTTTTTCGACACCAGACAATTGAAAAAGTTCTGGAAATATAATTTCTAATAAACCACTTTTGAACAGTAACTTGAATCCTGTTGAAGGTTTATCGGCCATAATTATCTTGTTCAATTCTGTATGGATACGTTCTGCCGTAATAATACTAATTCTTTCTTTGTTTGCAATTATTGCATCAAAACTACCTTCTTCTATCTCAAAGTCAAGTTGCGTCGCAAACCTAATGGCACGCATCATTCTCAAAGGATCGTCCGAAAAAGTAATATCAGGGTCTAAAGGTGTTCTTATAATTTTATTCTCGAGATCACTCAAGCCATTAAATGGATCGATAAGTTCTCCATAATTATTGATATTTAGACTTATTGCCAAAGCATTAATTGTAAAATCTCTTCTATGTTGGTCATCCTCGATACTGCCTGATTCAACAACAGGATTTCGCGAATCTTTACTGTATGACTCACGCCTTGCTCCCACAAACTCCAATTCTGTATCCTGAAAGTAAAACATTGCAGTTCCATAAGTTTTAAAAATACTTAGATTACTAACTCCAAGTTTTTCCGATAACTTACGGGCAAAATCAATTCCATTACCCTGAACAACTATATCAATATCTTTTTTGTCGGACCGTCCTAATAATTTATCTCGAACATAGCCTCCAATAACATAAGCTTCGGTATTTTCTTGTTTAGCAAGTTCTGCAATTTCTTTGAAAACAGCGTGATTTAAAAAGGATTTTTTATTTAAGTTTATATAGTCCAATTGAACAATTTTTATAAAGGTTTGTTATTTCAAATAATCTTACAAAAATATTAAAAATATATTAAAAGAATTTTAAAATGACAGAACATCTAACAAAAGAAACTTTTATCGAAAAGATTTTTGATTTCGAGAACGAAAAAGAGTGGAAATACAAAGGCGAAAGACCTGCAATTATTGATTTTTATGCAGATTGGTGTCAGCCTTGCAAAATGGTAGCTCCAGTTATTGAGGAGTTAAGTGAAGAGTACAAAGATTTAATTGATGTTTACAAAATCGATACAGAAGACCAACAAGAGTTGTCAGCTGTATTTGGAATAAGAAGCATACCTTCGTTGCTGTTTATTCCTATAGATGCTCAACCGCAAATGGCTGCAGGAGCAATACCAAAAGATGGTTTTATTAAAGCTTTTGAAGATGTTTTTGGAATTAAAAAATAAGAATTTGTTTTAGTGGTTTTTGGTTTTAGAGCCTAAGGTTTACACAGATGTGCTCATAGTGTTAAACTTTAGGCTCTTTTTTTTTGATATTTTTTTTTTTGAGACGAAAATTATCTATTTTCGCAAAAAAAAATGCTCTGGATTATTTCTTATCTTATACTACTTAACAGAAAGGCATTATTCGTAATTAAAATAATGCAGTCTTGAGAATTTACCATTTTTATTGAATTTAATTATTTTAATCATGCAAGTACATCATATTAATAGTGCCAAACTAAGTTTAAGTGAATTAGAACAAATAGTAAGTAAGAATTTAAAAATTACCTTGTCAGAGGATGCAATAAAACGTATTACACATTGTCGTCAATATTTAGACAACAAAATTAAGACTCACGATAAACCAATATATGGAATTAACACAGGCTTTGGTTCGTTATGTAGCACTTCTATTTCGGATAATGATCTAGAAAAACTTCAAGAAAACCTAGTAAAATCACATGCTTGCGGAATGGGCGATGAGGTTGATAGTTCAATTGTAAAGTTGATGATGTTTCTTAAAATACAAGCATTATCCTATGGTAAGTCAGCAATTTGTCTTGATACAGTTGAACAACTTATTTACTTTTATAATAACGATATTATTCCTGTTGTATATCAGCAAGGTTCTTTAGGTGCATCGGGCGATCTTGCTCCTTTGGCACATATAATTTTACCTCTTATTGGAATGGGAGAAGTATATTATAAAAATGAAAAACGAAAAGCTTCAGATTTATTAAAACAACTTAATATTGAACCTATAAAGCTAAAATCAAAAGAAGGCTTAGCTTTGATGAATGGAACACAATTTATGCTTGCTCATGCGGTTACTGCAGTTTGGAGAGCTCAGAACATTATGCAGAAATCTGATATTATCGCTGCACTATCAATCGATTCATATTTAGGAAGAATAGATCCATTTAACGAAAACCTACACACCATACGCCCTCATAACGGACAATTAGAAACTGCCAAAAGCATTCGTTCCTATCTTAAAGATTCAGAAATCTGCAATCAAGAAAAAGAATATGTTCAAGATCCATATTCATTCCGCTGTATTCCACAAGTTCATGGTGCATCAAAAGATGCTTTAAATTATGTAGCCTCTGTTGTTGAAACCGAGATGAACTCAGTTACAGATAATCCAACAGTTTTTCCTGACGAAGATTTAATTTTAAGCGGTGGAAACTTTCATGGGCAACCTTTAGCATTAGTTTTAGATTTCCTTGCAATTGCATTAGCAGAAATTGGCAATATTTCGGAACGCAGAGTTTATCGCCTAATAAGTGGAGAACGTGGACTTCCACCCTTTTTAGTTGCTAATCCTGGTCTTAATAACGGTTTTATGATACCTCAATATTCAGCAGCTTCGATAGTAAGTCAAAGTAAACAACTTTGTACGCCCGCAAGTGTTGATTCTATTTCCTCATCAAACGAACAAGAAGATCACGTAAGCATGGGTGCTAACGCCGCAACAAAACTACTAAGAGTTGTTGCCAATACCGAAAGAGTACTTGGAATTGAGCTTTTTGCTGCAAGTCAAGCCCTAAGTTTTCGCAAATCGAATAAAACATCTCCTAAATTACAAAATTATGTTGAAAAATTTAGACAAGTTGTTCCAATTGTAGAAAACGATATTATAATGTACGAAATGTTACATAAAGCGGAGGCGTTTGTAAAGAAATCATAATAAAAAGTTCCCAATTTGGGATTTTGTTTATATTTGTAAAATAAATGAAAAGGGTTTTCATTAAATTCATAGGTACACATAGTGAATATAATAAAATTGATGCCGAAAATATTTGAATTATGAATATAAAACCTTTAAAAACCGAAAAAGATTACGAAGATGCATTAGGACGTCTTGATATTCTTTTTGATGCTCCTATCGGTTATCCAGAAAGTGATGAAGCAGATATTTTAGCTGTTCTTATAGAAGATTATGAGCGAAGCCATTATGCAATTGATACACCAGATCCAGTTGATGCAATAAAAATCCGTATGGAGCAGCTAAACCTAAAACAAAATGATTTGATTGATGCACTTGGTGGTAAAAGTAGAGTTTCAGAAGTACTAAACCGTAAACGAAAACTCACTATTGGGATGATTCGTAAATTGTCTGTTAAGCTAAATTTACCAGTTAGTGTATTGGTAAAAGATTATAATTTAGTGGTGTAAGTCTGGAATGTTTTAATTTATAAAACTTTATAAAGTCACTCCTAATCTACCCTTGATTATCAGCTACTTTAGCTTTTTTTGTCGTATTCAATTAATTCTCTGTTTTTGCAGAAAAAAGTTTTTATCAATTCTGCATACTTGATTATTTGACAAACCCTAAGTTTTTAAATTTTTCATCAAAACACACTCTAATTTATGTTTGAATCAAATTAATATTAGACATTAAAATTTGGTAATTTTAAAAAATGATGCTAAAGCAAGTGGAAGAAGAAAAGTTCACACAGTTGGCTGAAGCCAACCGTAATAGATAATTTTAGAATTAATAAACTATTTACTTTTTGTTTGTTTACTGACGTTTACATTACCTTCAATCTATTAGCAGAAATAGGATTTGATTTCATTGTCGGCAATATAAAGTCAAAATTCTACTATAACATTTTATCCTACAACAAATTTAAGGCTAATCTTTAAACCTTGAGATTGCTGATTTTCGAATAAATCAGGAGTTCTGAAAAAATGACCATTACAAATGTCTATTATGCCAAACTTCCAGAAATCTCAAAAAAAAAGGCTACCAATCGGCAGCCTTTTTTTATAGTTTAAACATGCTATTTCATATCAGCAAGTCTTTTGTAGTAATTGTATCTCCATTTTGCATTTTCCTGAGCAGCAGCATATAATACTTCTGCATTTTCTGGGAAATCTTTTTTAAGTGATGTGTATCTTACTTCACCATCTAAGAATTCTTGGAATTTGCTCCAATCTGGTTCTTTGCTATCAAGAGTAAATGGATTTTTACCTTCTTTTTCGAGAAGTGGGTTATAACGATAGTTAGCCCAATATCCACATTCTACTGCCCGTTTTTCTTCTTCTTGTGTTTTACCCATACCAGCTTTTAGGCCGTGGTTAATACATGGAGAATAAGCAATAATCAATGATGGACCTGGATACGCTTCAGCCTCTTTTATAGTTTTAAAGTACTGACTTTGGCTTGCTCCCATTGCAACTTGTGCCACGTAAACATAACCATAAGTCATAGCCATTGCACCTAAGTCTTTTTTGCGAGTTTTCATTCCAGAAGCAGCAAATTTTGCAACTGCAGCAGCTGGAGTGGCTTTAGAAGCCTGACCTCCTGTATTTGAATATACCTCAGTATCCATCACAAGAATATTTATGTCTTTACCCGTTGCAATAACATGGTCAAGTCCACCAAAACCGATATCGTAAGCCCATCCGTCACCACCAAATACCCAAACAGAGCGTTTTGGTAAATAATGTTTTTTAGCCATTATCTCTTTAGCAATCGGATCCTTAAGATTTTCGATAGCAGCGATTAATCTGTCAGTTGCTTTATCTGATGCCTCGGCATTATCTCTACTTTCAAGCCATTCTTTAGCAGCATCAGCAGCCTCGCCTGTCCATTTTGCTTCTTCTAACAACATAGCAACTTTTTCTCTCATTTTTTCAGTTGCCGCCATCATACCAAAACCATATTCTGCGTTATCTTCAAAAAGTGAATTAGCCCAAGCTGGACCTTTATCGCTATGATATGATTTACAGTAAGGTGTAGATGGTGCAGAGCCTCCATATATCGAAGAACATCCTGTTGCATTTGCAATTATCATTCTTTCACCAAACAATTGCGTAATTGCTTTGATATAAGATGTTTCACCACAACCAGCACAAGCACCAGAGAATTCAAACAAAGGTTGAGCGAATTGTGAGTTTTTAAGAGATCTTGTTTTATCTAGAACAGTATCTTTGTAACCAACAACTTCGTCCATATAATACCAACGATCAACTTCGTCCATTTGTGAACCAAGCGGCTGCATATCAAGAGCTTTAGTTTTTGCAGGACATACATCCACACAGTTACCACAACCTGTACAGTCGAGTACACTTACCTGAATTTTAAATTCATATTCTTTAGTGCCACCAATACCTTTAATTGTTTTTGTACCAGTTGGTGCATTTTTAACTTCCTCATCTGTTAATAAGAAAGGACGAATTGCAGCGTGAGGACAAACATAAGAACACTGGTTACACTGAATACAATTCTCAGGTATCCACTCTGGAACGTTAGCCGCAATACCGCGTTTTTCGTGTTTTGTTCCTGCGTTCGGGAAAGTTCCATCTTCTCGTCCATTAAATGTAGAAACTGGAAGTTTATCACCATTTTGAGAATACATAACATCAGCAACTGACGAAACAAACTCAGGGACTTCGCGTGTTCTAATAACTTTAAATTTGTCAGTTTTAATATTTGCCCATTCTGTTGGAATTTCAATTTTTGTAACATTTCCACCTGCATCAACAGCCTTATTGTTCATGTTGACAACTTTTTCACCTTGTCTGCCAAATGATTTAACAATCATTTCTTTCATTTCTCTAAGGGCGAGCTCGTAAGGAATTACTTCAGAAATTTTAAAGAAAGCAGATTGCATAATAGTATTAATTCTATTACCAAGACCTATTTCTTCAGCTATGTCTGTAGCATTAATAATATAGAATTTAATATTTTTCTCTGCAAGTGTTTTCTTCATGTGGTCTGGCAAGCGGTTCTTTGTTTCTTCCACATCCCAAATAGAGTTAAGCAAGAAACTACCATTTGGTTTAATTCCTTCTAACACATCATATTGATTTATGTATGCAGGCACATGGCAAGCAACAAAATTAGGAGTTGTTACCAAATATGGAGCTCTAATTAATTTATCTCCAAAACGAAGGTGAGATGCGGTAAAGCCACCCGATTTCTTTGAATCATAAGCAAAATATGCTTGACAATATTTATTGGTTGTTTCGCCAATAATCTTAATCGAGTTTTTATTTGCTCCAACAGTTCCGTCAGAACCTAAACCATAAAATTTACTTTCGAAAGTTCCTTTACAAAGAATAGAAATGTTTTCTGTAAGTGGTAATGATAAATTTGTTACATCATCATTAATACCAACAGTAAAACGATTTCTAGGTTTTGCTGCTGCAAGATTTTCAAAAACTGAAATCATCATTGCAGGTGTAGTGTCTTTTGATGAAAGTCCATATCTTCCACCAACTATTAGTGGTCTGTTCTCATCATTATAAAAGATGTCTTTAACATCAAGGTACAATGGTTCACCATTAGCACCAATTTCTTTAGTTCTATCAAGCACAGCAATTCTTTTCACTGATTTTGGAAGGACTTTTCTAAAGAATTTCTCTGAGAAAGGACGATATAAATGTACAGTAATTAAACCAACTTTTTTACCTTGATCGTTAAGGTAATCAACAGTTTCAACTAGAGTATCTGTAATTGATCCCATAGCTATTACTATATTTTCAGCATCTTTTGCACCATGATAAGTAAATGGGTGATAAGTTCTGCCAGTAAGTTTTGTAATCTCCTGCATATAGTCATCAACTACATCTGGAATATTTTCATAAAACTTATTAGCAGCTTCTCGTGATTGGAAATAAATATCAGGATTTTGAGCTGTACCTTTAGTAACAGGTTTTAGAGGGTTCATTGCATTGCTACGAAACCTCTCTACTGCTTCCCAATCAAGAAGTTTAGCTAAATCTTCCATTTCTAGGCATTCTATTTTTTGGATTTCGTGAGATGTTCTAAAACCATCAAAGAAATGCAAAAATGGGACACGTGTTTTTATAGCAGCTAAGTGAGCTATTGGAGCCAGATCCATTACCTGCTGAACAGAACCAGTTGCTAACATAGCAAATCCAGCTTGTCGTGCACTCATAACGTCTGAGTGATCACCAAAGATTGAAAGTGCCTGTGCAGCAATACTTCTTGCACTAACATGAAAAACTGCAGGCAATAATTCGCCCGAAATCTTATACATGTTCGGTATCATCAATAAAAGCCCCTGTGAAGCAGTGTATGTAGAAGATAATGCTCCCGCTTGAAGCGAACCATGAATAGCTCCTGCAGCTCCTGCTTCGGATTGCATTTCTTCAACTCTAACAGTTTGCCCAAAAATGTTTTTTCTGCCTTGAGCAGCCCATTGGTCAACATTCTCTGCCATGTTTGAAGATGGAGTAATCGGATAAATACATGCCATATCACTAAACATGTACGACACGTGAGATGCCGCATAGTTACCATCGCATGTAATAAATTTTTTTGTCTTTGCCATATTCGATATTTTTTAAATAAAACTAATCCATTATTTAAGTTACTTTTTAAGAATTGCTAAATTAATACTTTAAATTAATTAAACCCCTGATTTTTATGTGTTTTACAATTTTTTTTACAACATAGAATGATTCTAAATTACTTTATGAAAAACCTACAAGGTAAAGAATAAATAAAAGCCTGAATTTTGTCTCTTCAGGCAAAATTCAGGCTTTAAAATATTGATTTACTATAAAAAGAATATTTTTTTATAATCCTTTATCCATTGTCAACAAAAATTCTTTATTCGTAGGCACTTGCATCAATCTAGTTCTCATAAAATCCATTGCTTCAATCGAGTTCATATCAGCTAAGAATCCTCTAAGTATCCACATTCTGTTAATCAAGTCTCCCTCTATTAGTAGGTCTTCGCGACGTGTACTTGAGGCTACAATATCAACAGCAGGATATATTCTACGGTTAGACAATTTCCTATCTAATTGAAGCTCCATATTACCAGTACCTTTAAATTCTTCAAAGATAACTTCGTCCATTTTACTTCCTGTTTCTGTCAAAGCTGTTGCTAAAATAGTAAGCGAGCCACCATTTTCTATATTTCGTGCTGCTCCAAAAAATCTTTTGGGCTTATGCAATGCGTTTGAGTCAACACCACCCGAGAGCACTCTACCAGAAGCTGGAGCGACAGTGTTATAAGCTCGTGCGAGACGAGTAATTGAGTCTAACAAAATAACCACATCGTGTCCACACTCCACCATTCTTTTTGCACGTTCCAAAACAATGCTTGAAACTTTAACGTGACGTTCGGCAGGCTCATCAAATGTTGATGCAATAACTTCTGCATTTACATTTCGTGCCATATCAGTTACCTCTTCGGGTCTCTCATCAATCAGCAATATCATAAGATAAACTTCGGGATGATTTTCAGCAATCGCATTTGCAATTTCTTGCAATAATACAGTTTTACCTGTTTTAGGCTGAGCAACAATCAAACCTCTCTGTCCTTTTCCAATTGGTGCAAATAAGTCAACAATTCTAGTTGAGAATGTTGTTTTTCCATTACCTGTAATATCGAATTTTTCGTCAGGGAACAGCGGTGTTAAGTGGTCGAACGGGATTCTATCTCGCATAATTGCAGGATCAATTCCGTTTATTTTAATAACTTTTATAAGTGGAAAATATTTTTCACCCTCTTTTGGTGGTCTAATGCTTCCTTCAACAGTGTCGCCAGTTCTCAACCCAAAAAGTTTTATTTGTGATTGCGAAACATACACATCATCAGGGGAGTTCAAATAGTGATAATCAGAGGATCTTAAAAATCCATAACCATCCTGTATTATTTCAAGAACTCCTATCACTACAATAATACCAGAAAAATCGTATTGGTCTTCCTTTTTATGATTTTCTTTTTCGTATTTACGATCTAAATTATTTCCACTTTGATTATTGGTTGAATCATCCCTAATTGAGGAATCATTCTTAGTTATACCATTAGGTTTAGACTTACGCAGAACTAACTTTTTATCTGCCATTTTCTTTCCAGAAGTATCCTTTTCAGAAAGCTTGTTGTCAAGTTTCACATCAGGTTTTGGTTGAACCTCATTTGAAACATTATTCTCTAATTGAATATTATTTTCAGCTTTTGTCTCTACCACAACTGGAGACACAGGTGTTTTAGGTTCTTTTTTTCGTTTTTGCTC
>CAYNKH010000042.1:15862-20243 GCA_964397745.1 uncultured Bacteroidales bacterium
GTTTTTGCTCGCTAAAAAGATCTGTCGGTTTGTTCTCTTTTTCAATTTCAGGCTTTTTATCAACCGCCTTATTACCTGCAGTACTATAGGCCTTAAGCACTTTAGTTTTAGTACGAGGACGCTTTTGCTGAAATTTATCTGATTTGGTTTGCTCATTTGATGCCTTTATGGCTTGCAAATCTAGAATCTTATATATTAATTCTTTTTTACGAAACGAGTCAACCTTATGTACACCAAGCGTTTTAGCAATTTCTTTTAGCTCCGGTAATAACTTGGAAGTCAATTCTAATATATCATACATATTTTTTAGAGTGAGTTTTTATTGAACATTATAATTTGATTTAAATCCTTGATTTGAGAAAAATAAATAATTAAGGATTTACAAAAACATTGCAAAAATAATGAAAAAAAATGAAAATTGAAAATAAAAAATCAAAAAACGCAATAAGTTATTAACACTTAGTTGTAAAATAATATCAAGTATTTACAAAAAAACATAAGAATTAAGCAACCCCAGAATTATTTATACGTTAAAATAATAAGAGACAAAAACTAAATCGTGTGAGACAATTAAAAATAACTAAACAAGTAACCAATCGTGATACCCCTGCATTTGAAAAATATTTGCATGAGATAGGTCGCAAAGAATTGATTTCGGCAGAGGAGGAGATTGAACTTGCACGTCGCATTAGGAATGGCGATGAGCTTGCTCTCAATAAACTTGTATCAGCCAACCTACGCTTTGTCGTATCGGTAGCCAAACAATATCAGAATCAAGGCTTAAATTTGCAAGACCTTGTTAATGAAGGGAATTTAGGTCTAATCAAAGCAGCAAAACGCTTCGACGAAACACGAGGCTTTAAATTTATTTCCTACGCAGTTTGGTGGATTCGCCAATCAATTCTTCATGCTTTGGCTGTACAAGGACGTATGGTCAGATTGCCTTTAAACAAAATAGGCATGATAAATAAAATTAATATTGCCTCTGCTAAACTAGAACAAAAGTACGAACGTGAACCCACTACCGAAGAAATCGCAGTTGAAATCGATATCACGTGTGCTGATATTAAAGCATCAATGAAATCGCATACTAGATTTATATCAATGGACGCTCCCTTAGGTAATGACAGCGATGACGACTTCAATCTTTACGACCTCATAGGCATGCAAGACAGTGTTCCGCCAGATAATGAACTACTTCAAGAATCTCTTGAAATTGAAATTGAGAGAACTCTCGAAGTACTCGGGCAAAGAGAAGCTCAGATTATTAGATTGTATTATGGACTTGGTAAGAGTGTTCCAAAGACACTAGAAGAAATAGGCGAAGAATTTGAAATTACACGCGAAAGAGTAAGGCAACTAAAAGAATCGGCAATAAGAAGATTAAAACAATCAACGAAACATAAGATGCTTAAATCCTATTTATTGTAATTTATAATTAGGTCAGTTTTGAGGAAGGGAGGCACAAAATAGTCCTCCTTTTTTCACATAATACATATCAGATAATCAATATCTTGTTGTTAATAAAATTTTTGTTTTTGCTAAGTGAATTATTATATTTGAAAATTATTTAAGATATCCTATTATGAAAGAAATAATTCTTGCTCCATCCTTACTGTCGGCAGACTTTAATAATTTGAAAAAAGAGATTGATATGATAAACCGTTCTAAGGCAGATTGGCTTCATCTTGATATTATGGATGGTGTTTTTGTTCCGAATATTTCATTTGGCTTTTCAGTTGTAAAGCACATAAAAAAAATTGCAAAAAAACCTCTCGATGTGCATTTGATGATTATTCAACCCGAAAGGTATATCGAAGAATGGAAAGATGCAGGCGCTGATATTCTAACTGTTCACTATGAAGCCTGCACCCACTTACATCGTACTATACAACAGATTAAATCATTAGGAATGAAAGCCGGAGTTTCTTTAAATCCGCACACATCAATCAATTTGCTTGATGACATTCTTCCTGAACTCGACATGGTGCTAATTATGTCAGTAAATCCTGGATTTGGTGGGCAATCTTTTATAAAAAATTCTTACAGAAAAATAGAAAAACTGCGTTTAATGGCAGATATTACAAATCCAGAGTTAATTATCCAAGTTGATGGAGGTGTTGACAAAAACAATTATCGGCAAATTGTAAAAGCTGGTGCAAGTGCATTAGTAGCAGGATCGGCTGTCTTTGGTGCAGATAGCCCTGAGGAGATGATAAAAACTCTGAAGTCTTAATTGACATTTTACTTATATTAAACAGAATCTTACCAATTAAAAAAACCCACGAATTTATCGACTTTGGCGTGGTTTTTGCATATACTCATGCATATACATAGCGTTTTTATTTATCAACCTCTTTAAATATTGTATTATGAAAAAATATTTTACTTTGGCTTTAGTTTTTATTACTATTGCATCATTTAGTCAAGTAACGTTATCATACGACTATCTAAATGTGAATAACATACGTGCATTAATAAATCCAGTTGGCAATCAATTTACAGATTTTACGGGCAATTCTACTTTTCAAGTACCTGTTGATAGTGCAACAAATTCAATTTCTTGCTCATCTCTTTGGATTGGAGGGAAAGACTCAAACAGTCAATTAAGATTTGCTGGTGAACAATATAGACAAAGAGGTAGAGATTTTTTTCCTGGCCCTCTAGTTGCAAGTGGATCTGATATAGGCACTGTTTCAGACTCGGTTTCTCAATCTTGGAATAGAGTTTGGCGAATGACCAGAGAAGAGATAAATCAGTTTATCTTATGTTACAATGACCCTTCATATCCTCTGTATGAAATACCAAATTCAATTTTAGAATGGCCTGCAAATGGAGATACTGAGATTTCTCAGGCAAGCATTTTAGCTCCATACTATGACAATAATAATGACGGATTTTATAATCCTATCGATGGGGATTACCCAATAATAAAGGGCGATGAGTGTTTATTTTTTATTTTTAATGATAAAGCGGATTTACATACTGAATCTGGAGGAACTCCAATTGGCATAGAAGTTCATGGAATGGCGTATGGTTTTAATTGTAGTGAAAGTGAATCTTTTGACAACACAATTTTTATAAATTATAAAATCATTAATCGAAGTACAGATACACTTTACGAAACATATATTGGTTCATTTACAGATTTTGATATTGGATTTCCTAATGACGATTATATTGGATGTAATGTGGGAAAAGGAGCTTTTTTTGGATATAATGGCGACGACTTTGATGAAACTGCAGCTGGAATAAATGGATATGGGGAATTTCCACCTGCACAAGCAGTTGTTATTCTAAAAGGAGCTCCAATAGACCCTGATGGACTAGATAATACACATAGTTTTGATACTATTAATGGTAATTTAGTTTTAAATTGCGAAATTGGAGATATCTTAAATGGAAATATTAATGGGACAAATTTTGGAGATGGTATTGTAGATAATGAAAGGTATGGAATGACTGGATTTGTCTATTTTAATAATTTTGGAACTGGTGCAAATCTAAGTACAGTTATACCAGTAAATGCATCGGAATATTATCATTATATGAGTGGATATTGGCTAGACTATACACCTTTTTGTTATGGTGGTACTGGACACTATTCAGGCGGAGCAGATACTGATACACCAACCAAATTTATGTTTCCAGGTAATCCAACTTCTGATCCATGTGGTTGGGGTCAAGGTGGTAATCCTCAACCAGGTTGGTCTGAAGAAACCTTAACAAATAGCCCTGGAGACAGGAAAGGATTGGGAGTTTCTGGACCATTTACGTTTTCACCAGGCGAAGAGTTTGAATTTGAAATTGCTTATGTATATGCAAGAGCAGGATACGGGACAACAGAAACAACACTTGAAAAACTTTTTGCATGTATCGATACTGTAAAAAATGGATATATGAACGATATCACTCCATGTGGCACTTCATTTATTTACAATGAAATTCCTGTTACTACAATAAATAGTACTTTTAACACTTCTATTTATCCTAATCCAACAAATAACACTTTAAATGTTGAGTTTTCTAAGGTTTCTAATTATCAAATAAAAATATTAGACATTCAAGGAAAAGTATTTTTGACAGAAATTACTAATAATAAAACACATGTTTTTGACTTAAGCTCACTAGCAGAAGGAGTTTATTTTGTTAAGATTTCGGATGGTAAAAGCATTGAAACAAAAAAGTTGGTAATTCTGAGATAAATAAAAATCGATTTATTTTAAAAGATGTTGCAAATTTTTTGTATCTTTGTAGTCTAATACAATTAGGGGCTGACCTGGTTTTGACAGCAAGGCAAATGATTGTGTAAGCATGCCGGGCAATGTGAGATAACCCGTTAAACTGTTTCACAAAACAAATAAAAGGCGCAGATAATTAT
>CAYNKH010000043.1:0-11140 GCA_964397745.1 uncultured Bacteroidales bacterium
TATTTTTACAAAACTAAACAAAAATATTACTTGTTTTATGAAGAAAAAAGCTTTTCTTATCACTGGCATCGTAATAGCTTTAGGGCTGATTGTGTTGGCAATTGCATTTTTGGTTGATTTTAAGAAAAACCTCAAATCGGAGCCAATTGCTGCTATTCCTACAAAAACAGCTATGATTATAGAGCTCAATTACCCTTTAGAATTTATAGATTTGTTAAAAGCGGATAAAGGGCTTGTTGCTGATTTTGCAAATGTAATGATGCTAAATCCTAATAATTCAGTTTTGCATTATATCGACAGCTTGAAAATTATTGATTTTAGTGCAGATTATAACGATAATCTTAAACTAATTTGGTCTTTTCATCCCGAAGGAGCAAATCCATTTTGCCAATTAGTGGTGGTTAAATCTAATCTTGAGGCAAAAGACAACAAAATTGCTGCAAATTATACTAGTAAATTATCGGGCTTGGGCAAAATTAACGAAAGAGAATATAATAAGATCAATTTATATGAACTTAAAAGTAAAGACAGTTTACCCAATTTGTATTATTATGTGAAAAACGGATTGTTTATTGCAAGCTTTTCGCAACGATTAGTAGAAAAATCAATTGATAGATTATTAAGCCAAAGCTCTTTGTGCGATACTGATAGTAGTTTTAAATCTGTTTATGAAACCGCCGGAAAAAAAGAACTTGCTAATTTTTACATTAATATGAATTTGTGTACTGATGTGCTAGCTAGCAAGTTTGCTCAAGACAAAACAAAGCTCTTATCATATCTCTACAATTTCTCATCATGGGTAGAGTTAGATTTTAATACAGATATTACAGGAGCTAAATTTAACGGCTTTTCTCAAGCTTGCGACTCTACAGTAGGTTTTACTAATATTTTGCAAACGCAAGAACCTGCAAAATTAAGAGCCGTAGAAGCCTTACCCGATAATACTGCATTTTATTTGTCTTTGGCTTTTACAAATCCCGACACGTTTAAAGATAATCTTATATCTTATCTTGACCAGCTCGGACTAAAACAAAATTATTTGGATAAATACAGCCAAGTAAAATCACAAACAGGCCTAAATGTTAACTCGGTATTTTATCCTTTGGTTAACAACGAAGTGTGTTTTGCGGTAACAAACAATGGAAATCACGAGATTTATCAAAATTCATATCTCATAATCAATTTACAATCTCAATCAGCTGCAGAGTTGCAACTACAAGGGATTTTCAATACAATTAAAACAAATACAGGACAATCAGACCATGCTCTCAAAGATAAACTACGAATTGATGACAAAATATCTTTAGATGTGTATGTTTTACCATTTGAGGGCTTACCCGAAATGCTTTTTGGTCC
Organism: uncultured Bacteroidales bacterium; assembly: GCA_964397745.1. GTDB lineage: Bacteria > Bacteroidota > Bacteroidia > Bacteroidales > ML635J-15 > Bact-19. The sequence continues at coordinate 1,357 of CAYNKH010000043.1, forward strand.
ATCTTTTAACAAATGTTCAGGACAATATATTACTTGTGTAAATAATTTTATGATATTTGCTAATTCGAAAAACTCTCTATTTAAAATAGTTTATGATATTTTGTTAAATAAAACACTTAAAACAAGTATCGAGCACAATCTTTTCCTTGACAATTTTTCTGAAAAGTCAAACATGTTTATGTATTTTTCAATGATAAACGGGTATGAATTGTTTAAAGATTTATTTAACGAAAAACATACAAATACGCTAAACAAATATCAGGATCAATTATATGGATTTGGAAACATTGGGTATCAGATAAGCAAAAGTAACGATATGTTGTATAACAATCTTGTAGTTAAGCACTCTCAGTATGTTACTGACAAACCTAAAACTGTATGGGAAAGCCGACTTGATACAATTGTTTCAATTAAGCCAGCCCTTGTTACAAATCACGATAACAACTCAAAAGAAATTGTTGTACAAGACCACAAAAACAATTTATACTTACTAAGTAACAGTGGTAGAGAAATTTGGAAAATAAGACTTGATGAGCAAATTACAAGTGATATTTATCAAATAGATCGTTATAATAATGGGAGGTTGCAATATCTTTTTTCGACCAAAAACAAAATACACCTCATAGATAGATTAGGAAATTATGTGGAGAAGTATCCTATCAAACTCCGAGCTTCAGCTACTGCACCAATGTCACTCATGGACTACAACAACGACAAAAATTACAGAATAATAATTCCATGTAGTGATAATAATGTCTATTTATATGACAAAGAAGGTAATATTGTAAAAGGTTGGGAATTTAAATCCACAGAGAGTATTGTTAATACTCAGATACATCATCAAAATATTTCTGGAGAGGACTACATATTTTTTCACGACAAATACAAAGCTTACTTTACAAACCGAAAAGGTGAAAAAAAGAATGAATATTTAACGCAATTTACTTTTTCCGAGAACAATCACCTACATTTCGATTACACATCCAACACCCCACGATTTGTAACAACCGACAACAAAGGAGTTTTAAGATTTTTCTATACTGATGGCAGACAGGATTCCTTAGCTCTTGGCAAATTTTCAGAAGCACATTTTTTTGCACTAAAAGACATAAATACGGACGGCAGCATGGATTACGTATTTATCGACGATAAAAAGATAGAAGTCTATAACAGACAAAAAAAGCTGATTATGTCATATACCTTTGAAGCAAAGGCAGATACTGCACCTGTTTTTTATAGTTTTCCAAGCAACCAAATTAAAATTGGTATCGTCTGTTCTTCAGTTAGTAAAATTTATCTGATTAATAGTGATGGGTCTTTATTTCAAGGATTCCCACTATTTGGATTAACGCCATTTAGCATAGGTTATTTAAGCACCGAAGCAAATAAATTTAACCTTATTGTTGGAGGTCAGGAAAATTTACTTTATAATTACACCATAAATGAAGACTAATTATTATGAAAACAAAATTAAAATACTTATTGATAGCAGTAATCCTTATGGGATCTGTCTTTTCGTGCGTTAAAGACAATTTTAATTTCGATAAATGGGATAAAGAAGTCCAATATGAAGCCAGTTTTGCGGGACCTGCTGCGTGGGGAGATCTTGCGTTTACAGACGCACTCAGAATGTATGACTCCACCGGTCTATTAGTCGAAAATGATGAAGGTTATGCGTCCCTACAATATTTAACCAGAGTTTCGTCAAATAAAGTTAACGAAATTATTTATCTAAACAATCAAAATATTAATGGCACTATCGAAAGTCCAGACTTAAACTTTGCAAATTTTAATGGCATTGGAGATACTGTAAGCTATGCTTATACAGATTACTTGCCTTTTTCTATGTTTAATGCTACTGCTGAAATTGATAGCTTAACCCTTAAAACAGGGATAATGGACATTGCTACAAATTCAACATTTTTTCATTCAGCAAAACTATATGTGAAATTTCCTACTGTTACAAAAAATGGAATCCCATTTTCCACAGATTTTATATACACAACAGGCGGAAGCAGTTCGGTTAGTTTAAATAATGATTTTACTGGTTATAGTGTTGATTTGACACAAACCCCTGCAAATTTTAATGAAATTCCTGTCGAGTTGAGGCTAACACTATTTTGGTCTGGAACAGCTGATAATAGTGGTACTGTGTCGTTCGATGCTAATATGAAAGATATGCAGTATAAAATCATGCATGGTTATTTTGGCGAAAACACTCTGTTCTTCGAAAGCGACACAATTGATATTTCGTTATTTAAAAGTGATGATTGGGAAATTGAGCGTTACCTTTTTATGGATCCAAAATTTAAAATATATTACTGGAACTCTTATGGCGTACCATCGCAATTCTACTTTGACCATCTGGTGGCACATTCTGATTTACAAGGAGATATGAATATTTTAGACGATGCCAATAACCTACCAATTGGACAAACAAATCCTTATGATGTGAATTATGCAACTGTGGTTGGACAAAGAATGCTTGATTCATTAAAAGTTAATAAAGAAAACTCAAATATCGACGATGTTGTTAATGCTAGACCCAAATGGATACAATTCAAAGCAAGAGCAACTACCAACCCTGCTGGTTTAGACCATAATAATTTCGTTATTGACGATTCGCAAATTGAAGTAGAAGTAGTTATGGAATTACCACTATGGGGATATATCTATAATTGGCATTTAAGAGACACAACGGACGTGGATTTATCAGACCTCCAAAACGAATATAATCCAGTAAAACGCCTTTTAGTTAGAATTGATATTCAAAATGGATTTCCTGTAGAAGCTTTTGGACAAGTATATTTTACTGACGCAAATTATGTTATACTTGATTCATTATTTTACACTTATGAAGAAAGACTACTCGCTGCTGCGCAAGTTGATGCTAGTGGACGAGTTTTAGACTTTAGCCGTAAAATTACCAAAATTGAGTACACAGACGATAGACTCAATAAATTAGAGACGTGTAAGTATGTAATTTATACAGCCCAGGCTAATACAACAAATGCTGATGCTGGAACAGTTGTTAAAATATATAACGACTACAGAGTAAAATTCGATGTCGGTTTTGAAGTTGACCTTGGTGTTGAAGGTAATGTGGATTCAATTTCAAATGAATTTTAATAATAAAACAATGAAGATGAAAAAGTATATATTACTATTGATTTTTGCTGGAGTTTTTGCAAGTGCAAGTGCCCAACAAGCACTTACAATGTATAATATGGACAGAGTTCTACAAAGCCAGTTCGTTAATCCAGCGATTGATGTACCATATAAATTTCATATCGGTGGCGTGCTTGTGCCTATAGCTGGGCAATTACCCCCTCCAATTTATTTTAATTATGGTAATAACTCTTTTTACTATAATCATTTAATCCACATGGGAAAAGACGACAAAGCCGATAATTTGGTTTTGGATGTTCCCTTATTTATGGATAAGCTCAAAAAAACTACACATATAAGATTTGACACTCAAATTGAGCTGCTAAACCTTGGCATTAAATTAGAAAACATGTTTCTTACCGTTGCGATTACGGAGAAACTCAAATACGGATTATCTTTGCCCTATGATTTGTTTGAGTTTACTTTAAACGGAAACATGCCGTATATGCAAGATAATAAACCTCATGATTTTAGCGGTTTTGGAGTTAATTTTACCCATTACAGAGAATTAGCGGTTGGCGGATCAATGCAGGCAAACGACAAACTTACTATGGGCGGTAGAGTTAAAATTCTATTCGGTATGGCTAATGTAAATACAAACTTTAAAGAATTGTCATTATATACCGACCCCGATGATTATTCGATGACATTTACCACTGATATGAATGTTCACTCGTCGTTGCCAATTTATTTTGACATGAACATGCTAGATATTGATTCGATTGGTATGTCAGTAAATGATGCCTCGCTTACTGCATTCGAAGATAATCCGGCAAGTTATTTTCTAAATCTTAAAAATATTGGTTTAGGTTTTGACCTAGGAGTTTCTTATAAACTTACACCAGAAATTGATTTATACGCTTCGCTTACAGACTTTGGGTTTATAAGTTGGAATACTAACCCACAAAACTTTTTAAGTAAAGGGCAATATGATTTTCGTGGACTAGAAGTTGAATTATGGGAAAATGAGGAGGAGATGGATGAGTCTTTAAAAGAATTTGGTGATACATTATTTAATATTTTTAAACCCAGTCTTGTTGAAACTGGTTACATAACCTGGCTACCTACAAGTATTTATATTGGTGGTAAATATAAGTTTCATCAACTTTTACATTTTACAGCTCTTTATCGTGGCGAGTTTTATCGTAAATCTTATATGCAATCTGTTACTCTTGGTGTTAATTCAAATCTTACGGATTACATTTCGGCTCATCTTACATATTCATTAGCACATAGAACCGCTAATCATGTTGGATTTGGTCTATCAGCACGCCTCGGTCCAGTAAGTTGGTATATAGTTACCGATAGTTTTACCAATATGATATGGCCTCAAAAAGCAACAAATATTAATTTACGGATGGGTTGCAATATCGTATTTGGATATAAGAAAATCAAGTCAAGTGCATCGATGAGAACTTAGTTTCCAAACTATAGTGGTGAGAGATAATATCCATAAATATTTTTATATTGCGGGATTATGTATTATTGCATTTTTCCTGCCGCTTAGCGAGTATATCTCAAACGCTGCAATATTGCTATTACTCACAAATTGGATAATAGAAGCCAAGTTTGTAAAAAAATGGCAAAAACTTGTTCAAAACCCAACGATTTTAGTGTTTATTTTGCTTTTTGCTGTCCATGTTATTTGGTTACTAAACAGCCAAAACATCGGCTTTGGCATACATGATATCAAAATTAAACTTCCATTGCTAGCTCTACCCGTTATTATTGGCACATCAAAGGCTTTGAATAAAAAAACTATTGATATTATTATTGCGGTATTTATTATGGGAGTGCTTATCAGCACTTTAACGGGATTGATAATCTATTTTGATTTTATTCAAAACCCCAACTCCAATAATGTCAGAAACATATCGTATTTTATTAGTCATATTCGATTATCCCTGATGATATGTCTCTCGGTATTACTACTATTTCGTTTTATTAATGAACGTAAATTCTTTACCTCATACAAAGTTATTTTAGCTGTTATAATAATTATTTGGTTTGTGGGGTTTTTGTTAATGATACAAGGTTTTACAGGATTGATTTCCTTATTAGTAGTTGGTCTTGTTAGTCTTGGCGTAAAGGCCTATAACGAACAAAACAGATTAAAAAAAAACATATATTTTTTAATTGTTCTTGGTTTACCGGTGTTTATAGTCTTGTATCTTACTCTACAAATAAAGTCCTTTTACACACCATCAAACCCGATGGTAAAAATTGAAACATATACAAATAATGGTAACACTTATTACCATAATCTCGAATCTGGATTATTAGAGAACGGGAATTTAATTTATGTAAATATTTGTGAAAAAGAGATTTATTCGCAATGGAATAAACGCAGTAAACTTAGTTTGGATGGTAGAGATGCTCGGGAACAAAGATTATTGCACACATTAATACGGTATCTTTCATCGCTAGGGTTAACCAAAGACGCTCAAGGTATTTCTCAACTAACAGATACGGACATTGTTAATATTGAAAATGGCAACACAAATTACAGATTTGTGAACAAGAATGGAGTGAGTAAACGAATTTATAATATTATATGGCAAATAGATGTTTACACAAAAGGTGGAAACCCCAGTGGGCATTCGATTACGCAACGCTTTGAATATCTTAAAGCAGGGCTTATTCTATCGTACAGGAATATTCTTTGTGGAACTGGGACTGGTGATGTTGACGATGAATATAAGGCTTTGTATATTGAGAAGGCATCTCAGCTCGAACCGCAATATCGACACCGTGCTCATAATCAGTTTTTAACATTTTTTGTTTCATTTGGTGTAGTGGGTGCGTTTTTGTGCATTTTTGCATTCTTTTATCCAGTAATAATGGAATTTAAGTTTAAAAACTACCATTTTGCTGTGTTTATTTTAATTGCGGTATTGTCAATGCTCACGGACGACACCCTTGAGACCACAACAGGTGTGGTTTTTATTTCATATTTTTATTCCTTATTTTTGTGGGGAGAAAAATAAAACGTAAAAAAAAAAGATATGAATAAAAAAGATTTCATGAAAAAAGCTATAGCGCTTTCTATTACAAACATCGAAAAGGGTGGTGGCCCCTTTGGTGCAGTAATAGTTAAAAATGGAGAAATAATTGCAGAATCGGGAAATAGTGTAACAATTGACAACGACCCTACTGCTCATGCCGAAATAAATGCAATTAGAGCAGCATCAAAAAAACTCGGAACTTTTGATTTAAGTGGTTGCGATATTTATGCTTCATGTGAACCTTGTCCCATGTGTCTAGGTGCAATATATTGGGCAAATATTAACAATTTGTTTTTTGCAAATAACCAAAATGACGCAGATGATATAGGGTTTAGCGATAAGTTTATTTATGACGAAATTGCAAAACACTTTACACAACGAAATCTTAAAACCGAAAACATTATGAGGGAAGATGCCCTTAAAGCATTTGTCATTTGGAAAAACAAGCAAGATAAAATTGAGTATTAAAATGATGCTTGACCAAAAGTTTTTTGATAGAGATGTTTTAAAAGTTGCTCCCGAACTAATTGGAAAAATAATAATCAGAGAATTTGAAGATGGCAGCATAAAACGTTTTAGAATTACACAAACCGAAGCTTACCGAGGCGAAAACGACAAAGCATGCCATGCTAGTAAAGGCAGAACTCCACGAACAGAAATAATGTACCACCAACCTGGCACAATCTATGTTTATCTAATTTACGGGATGTACTGGATGCTAAATTTTGTGACCGAAAAACCAAATGACCCACAAGCTGTTCTTATTCGTGCAATAGAAGGATACAACGGACCAGGGAAATTGTCGAAAATACTACAAATCGACAAAAGCTTTAACGACCAAACCATCGTTAATAATCAAAGAATTAAACTTTTTGACGATTTGTATCAACCCGAAATAATTACTGCACCTCGAATTGGAGTTGACTATGCTAGTAAAATATGGTCACAAAAACCTTGGAGATTTATTGACAAAAATCTTTCTTAAACAACTAAACCAGTATTTTTGCAAAAAAAACACCAAAATAAACCGTAAGCACAAACGAACCAAACTAACTAGGTCAACTCAATGCACTGCGATACAACACAACAAATAGTCTGTCAAGAGAATATTTTTAAACAGCTAACTCAGAATTTTGAAGCAAATAGACATTACAAAACCTAATACAAAAGACTAAAATAAAAAATGTCCTATATTTGTCTATCCAATTAATTTGAAACAATAGGTTTAAAACCGTATTTTTAGGCTTTATAAAAATAAAATTACATGTAAATGCTTAAGTTATATACTCAGTTAAAAAAAACAAGATTTACTACTATATTTTATTCATTGTTAATTTTTATTTCTAAGACAAAGTTCAAAAATTATTAGCACTGAACAATAATAAAGATAATTTGACTTATTTGAAACGCAACATATTGCTAATGCCACTATTTTTTGCTTTTGTTAGTTTAATTTCACTAACTACCAAAAACATAAAACACAGTTTTTTGCCCATAACTGCTGAAACAAGCTGTGCGTATTTCATTAGTCAACAGTATGCAAACCTTAAACATTTCAAAGAAACAGTTTCTCTTAAAAAAGAAGACGATTCAAATGCTGCACAAAAACATATGGTCAAACCTAACAAAATATACAAAACTCAATGCAATCAGCATAATAATACAGATTTGAACAGACATTCTGACTATAAACCCAATATTTCAGAGGACTCACAATTGCTAAAGCGTTTTATAAAATGTCGAAGTGGAGTAAAGTTCACAGGCACTACAAATTCGCTAAACGACAATTTGAGGTATATAGACGCACATTTAAAAAAGAGAACTGGATTTAACACTAAAAAAGAGATTGAAAAAAAAACTATATGCTCCCAAATAATTGATATTGAAATCAGATATAACAAAATAAAAATACAACCAGAATATGAGGATAGAACTTGTTTTATCGTTATTTTTGCAAATGACAAACAAGTTTTATTTTATAAAAAATTATTACTTTATAATGAGATTGTTAATTGTGTTTAAATATAATTCTTAGTGTACTTATGACAAAGTTTAGTGTTAATGTAAAGATTTGTGCGGTTTTAATATTCCTTATCACTCATGCAATTACAAGTTTTTCGCAACTTGTTTATAATAATGGAACGGAAATATACGCCAAACAAGGGGCAATTGTGTTTGTTGACGGAACGGTTCAAAATAATACAGGGATTTTAGAAGTTGAAGAAGTTGGAAATAGCTTTGCCGAGATAATAATACAACAGGATTTTATCAATAATGCTACTGCTGGAGGAGACGGGTATTACAGAGTTCTCGGGAATTGGGTAAACAATAATATCTTTAATGCCGGTACTGGCACAGTCTTTCTCGAAGGTGGAAACCAATTTATAGATGGCTCTGTTTCAACATATTTCAACAATTTAACGCTTGATGGCACTGGTTTAAAAACACAAGCAATCGACCAATATTGTACTGGAATATTAGACTTAAAACATCTTGAATTACAAAACGAAACTTTTGGCTTTTATGTCCAAAATACTGATGTAAACGCTATTATTAGAACAACAGGTTTTGTTTCTGCCTTAAATGGTGGGTTTTTGTCTCGAAATACAAATCAAAACTCAATGTATTTGTTTCCAGTAGGTTCAAGCCTTGGAACAACACGATACAGACCGGCAGAAATTACTCCTGATATGGCAACTGCAAATACTTATACCGTTCGCATGGCAAATGTGCTTGCAACAACCGAAGGGTATGATGTGAACGCAATACCACCAAAAATTTGTGAAGTTAATCCGGAATTTTATCATCAGGTTAACCAAACTGTTGGTACCGCAGCAATTGAATTAGACATTTTTTATAACGAAACTCAAGACGGTGCATGGGATGGTCTTGCGAATTGGACAACAGCTCCCGATCTTTGGCAAGTGATTTTACCAACTCTCATTGTACCTGGAACACCACTTAATGAGGCGATTGTGAGTGCATGGAATGATTTTACAGAGTTACCATATATTTTGTATCGTGTACAACCTAGTGCAAGTATTACAGATCCAGGTGAGTTTTGTGAATATGATGCTACGGTAAATCTTGTTTCTGCAGATGCTGGTGGAACTTGGAGCGGAAACGGAATTACAAATACAACAAACGGAACTTTTGACCCGGCAAATGCTGGCGTAGGAACACATACTATAACTTATAATGTTGGAACAGGAACATGTACAGATAGCGATCAAATTGATATTACAGTAAATGCAACTCCTGATGCAACAATTACCAACCCAGGTGATTTTTGTAATACAGATGCAGCACAAAATTTAACAGCAGCAACAGGCGGAGGAACTTGGAGCGGCACTGGAATTACAGATATAAATGCAGGAACATTCGATCCATCATCTGCAACTATCGGAGCTAATAACATTACCTATGCAGTAAGTGTCGCAGGTTGCACAGGAACAGCTAATACAACTATTAATGTATTCGATACTCCTGATGCAACAATTACTAATCCAGGAGCATTCTGTTCTGATGATGCAGCACTTGATTTAACAGCAGCTTCTGCTGGTGGAACTTGGAGCGGAAACGGAATTACAAATACAACAAACGGAACTTTT
>CAYNKH010000043.1:11240-20069 GCA_964397745.1 uncultured Bacteroidales bacterium
CTTATAATGTTGGAACAGGAACATGTACAGATAGCGATCAAATTGATATTACAGTGAATCAAACTCCCATTGCGATTATTACAAATCCTGGCGATTTTTGTAGTACTGATGATGCCGTAAACTTGATAGCAACACCGACAGGCGGAACTTGGAGCGGAACAGGCATTACTGATATAAATGCAGGAGTTTTTAATCCATCATCTGCAAATATAGGAGCAAATATTGTTACTTATAATATTACTGTTAATGGATGTTCAGGAATTGATCAAACAACAATAAATGTCAATAATAGCCCGAATGTAAATATAGATCCCGCAGGACCATTTTGTTTTGATTATATCACTGTTCAATTAACCGCTGCAAGTGAAGGCGGAACATGGTCGGGAGCGGGAATGTCATCGAATGGAGATTTTAATATTGGACAAGCTGGAGTTGGTGTACATGAGATAAGCTATGAGTTTGGTGGAAATTGTGGTGGTATAGGAACAATAGAGATTGAAATTTACCCATCTGACATTGAGGCCAATTACCTGGTCTATAGCCCATTATGTATAGGTGGTACGGAAGGATATATTGAGTTTAATTTGAATGGAGGCACACCTCCCTATACATTAGAATGGGGTGAAGACAGCTACACAGCATCTAATATTATTCCAGATCTTACAGGAGGAAATTATATAGTTACTGTAATAGATAATAATGGTTGTTCTATTGAAGTTGATGATATTATTGTCGAAAATGGAGAACAAGATTGTATATACATACCTAATGCTTTTACTCCAAACGGAGACGGGATAAATGATGAGTGGATAATAGAAAATCTCACATCGTTTTTTAACTATGGAGTTAAAGTATTTAATCGTTGGGGACAAGAAGTTTATTCTGGTGTTGTCGGCTCAGATCCTTGGGATGGGACTTTAAATAATAAGCCTTTACCAACAGGAGCTTATGTATATATTGTAGAGATTGATGAAATAGAGAAAAAATTTGTAGGAGTAGTGACATTAATAAGATAAATTTGTAAAATAAAATGAATCAAATCAAATGAATATGACTAAGAAGATTTTAATTACTGGAATGGCATTAATATTTGCCTTTGGAGCTTTGATTGCCCAAGATAATGTAGGAATTGGAACAATAACCCCCCACAGTTCGGCTTTGCTTGATATGACGGCAAATGACAAGGGTTTACTAATTCCGCGCGTCGAATTAGTGGCGGTAACTAACGGTACAATTCCCGTAAATGGTCCAGCTACAGGTTTGCTTGTTTTTAACGAAAGTGGAACCTTAGACGTTGGGTTTTATTATTGGGACGGAACAGAATGGGTACTGGTTGGTGCAGGTGGAGCTGCTCCTACATGTACAACATTAGAAGAAGCTTATAATTGTGGCGGTGCAGGAGTAGGGCGTGCAATTAATGCAACTAGTGGTGCGGTCGAAATAACGCTTCCAGTTGGAGGAACATCAACAGGAGCTTTGGAAGCATATTCTGATAAAGATGGAACTTGGGCTATTGGTGCCGAAAATACAAAAACTGGAGTTGCAGTTTTAGCCACTACCTCAGGTCTTACTAATCAAAACAATGCAATTCAGGGTTCAAGTTTCAGTAATTATAATGGTGGTGTCGGAACAATTGGTGCAGGTGGAGTTGCTGGATATTATGAAGGAACAGGAAATGGAGTTGGAGTGTATGGAGCTGTTGCAAATATAAGTTCTGCAGGGGTTTCGGGTTTATTTGGATTTAATGCTCGCACAAACGGAGGCTATGGTGTTCAAGGACAAGGTTATGCTGGTATTGTAGGTGAAGGTGTTGTTCCTTCACTACAAGGGTTTGGTGTTTATGGTACTGTAAGTCAGGGTGCTGGCGTTCAGGGTGAAACAGATGACTTAAGTCAGTCTGGAATAGTAGGTTTAAATAATGGATTGATAAATGCTGGAAGTGGAGCTGGTGTTATGGGAGACGGCAATACAGGTGTCAAAGGGCAAACAGTTTATGGTCTTGGATATGGTGTTATTGGTGTAAACCAAAGTACAAGTACTATGGATAATAATATTGGAGTCAGCGGTGAAGGCTGGGTTGGCGTTTTTGGTAAATCACTCGATGGTACAGGTTTTGGTGTTTATTCTGATGGAGATTTGGGAAGTTCTGGCACTAAATCATTTGTTATAGACCACCCAAGTGATCCCGAAAATAAAATGCTTAAACATTATTGTATGGAGTCTCCCGAAGTATTAAATCTATACAGAGGAAATATCGTTTTAGACCAAAACGGAGAAGCAATAGTTTCTTTACCTGAATATTTTGAGAGCATTAATACAAACTTCTCTTATAATCTCACTCCTATTGGAGCAGCAGTTAATCTTTATATTAAAGAAAAAATTAATAATGGACAGTTTAAAATCGCTGGAGGAAATCCAAATATGGAAGTTTCTTGGACTGTATATGCAGAAAGAAATGACCTATACCTACAGAAATACCCTAATGCTAAAGCTGTAGAAGTTGAAAAACGTCAAAAAGGCAAATATATTCATCCTGAGCTTTATGGACAACCTGAAGAGAAATCAATGTTCCCTAGTAACAGTATGCAAGAAAAACTTAAACTTAAAGATAAAGATTCAGAAAAACCAGTACTAAAAAAACCTTTTAAACTCGACAAATAGTTTTAATAGTTAATAATTTTTTTCATGTTTTTAAAGTCGTCCTAAATTTATTTAGGACGACTTTTTTTGTGTAGTACATTTTAAACCTGAATTAAAAGAAACATTTTAAAATCAAAAAAACAATATTAATCGTTCTTATCTCATTTTCACAAGTTTAGCAGAATAGCTTGCATCCTTTCCTAAAAATGACACAAAATAAATTCCTGGCAACCAATCATTTGTATCAAAGCTAAATGAAATTGAACTTTTGCAAGTCGAATTATTAGAATCAGGATTTATCCCATCTCTAATATAAATGCAATCGCCAGTATTCTTAAATATTTTTATTTTAATGATTTCGAAATTTGCATTAATACTAAGATTAACTTCGTCAGTAAATGGGTTAGGATAAATATTTAAACTATTGAGTGCTGTTTCGCTAATTTTATTGGTACTCCCTTGTGTTGGTTCAAGCATTAGTATATTATCTGAGCCATCGGGATATGATCCAAATGTTCGCTGATTATTGCATTCCATAAGTTCAAACGAATCAATAAATCCAAAAGATTTATATGATAAGCTTAACACTTTATTATCAGACTCATAAGGATTTTGATCTGAGAAATAGATGTCTTCTGGGATAACAACATAATGTCCGTAAGCTTTAATTTCAGTGTTTTCAACTAGGCAAAATGTATTTCCATAATAAATTCGGTAGTCAACAAGCTCAATATTTCTATTCGATGGATTAAAAAGTTCTATCCAATCAATCCCAATAAGATTTTCAGTCTCTTTTACATTATTATAATATTGAATTTCGTTAATAAGGACGTTTCCTTTATTAATATGTGTAATATTATAATAATCAGATGCTGCTTTTATTGGTAAGAAACTGCCTGCAGAATCATTTTCTGCCCAAAAATAATATTGCATTACTGTTCCATTTGGAATTAAAGATGCGGAATAAATTTCATCATTAGCAATTGTATCTATGCCGAGCCCATTATCTGCCATTTTAACGAAAGAAAACGCATCAGACTCATTAAAGCGATAAAATAGAGATACATTATTTGCATATTCTACATTAACTGAGAAAACGATTTTTGAACCTACAATGGAGTAATTTGAAGATGTAAAATGTTCTCCATATTTTGGCTCTCCTCGTATTCCTGGGTATGTTTCAAGATATTCAATTCTTACATTCATTAAATCCCTTATTCCTGGATAATGCTCTGTTGATGCACCAACTTCTGTGTAAATATTATTATGAAAATTTTCATTTGAATAAAACTTATTAGTGTCAGCAAGAACATCTGGCTCTATAATATCGTGCAAGATTTTAGCTTTTGTTAAATAATCTCCACTAATAATATTTTCATTTAATATTGTTCTGATATGAGCCAAATACATTTTTTTGTATGTTGAATTTAAAAAGAGATTTTTCATTAATGGACGTGGAGATATAGAAAAGCCCAAATGTTGAAGTGGGTCAAGAGTTTCCATTTTTGCAATTGTTAATCCTTGAAAATTATAAGAACCATCGGAGTGTCTAAAACTCCCAAACGACATATTCAAATCCCACAGTATCGTATTAAATCTACCATTATCATTCTGATATAGATAATAATTTTGAGCATAAGCAATATAACTATCAAGATTTAGCAAAGTGTAATTAAATGCATGCATCCATAACGTTCTATCAACATTTAACACATTACTTATATTTGCAGTATCATTATTTAAGACATCAGTAAACTTATATAATTCTGTCCAGCCATAATCTGACTCAAGTTTGTAATAGTCCATATAACCTGATGAATCGGTGCCGTGAGAATGGGCGAGATTTGCATTTTCACCAAAAGGATATTGCAAGTTTTCTGGGTTTCCTTTAAAGAAAGGATTTTTGTGTGAGTCAAAATGCTTGTCCAAAAAACAATCATCTACAGCTTCGACATTTGAGTAAAGTCCTATTAATGTATCGTTGATGTAAATATTTGCATAATTAGCTCCCGAAGATGGGATATATTCTCGTGCAATACTATAAGATAATGCTTCTCTTACAAATGACGGGTCGTAAATAACATTGCTTAGTTTAAGTTTTTTATATCCCTGATGATTTTGGTTTTTATACGTGTAATCTAAATTAATATTGAGAGGGTTTTTTATTTCATCGGAGTTCCATGAGCTAAAGCCTTTATAACGAACGCCACATTCGGGATAAGTATTACCATCAATAATAATATCTGCTTTTATTCGAGTATCATTATCGCCTAATGAAAACAGTGAATCCAAGTTTGCTTTCCAGTTATTTAACTCGAAATATATTTTTATTTCACGTACTTGCCCAAACTCATAAAAATCCTCTTGAGCCTTTATCAGAAAACTATTTGCAAAAATAAGTGCAAAACAAAGACAATATTTTAAAATATTACGATACAATTATTCTACAATTATTTTAGCTGAATATAAATTTCCTTTATTCTCAAAATTGATAAAATAAACTGAACTTGGAAGATTGCTAATATCTATATAATTTGACTTAACATCTTGTTCGTTAGCAATTATTCTTCCAGTAATATCGGTAATTTGGTAAGAGAACGCACCTTCTAAGTTTGCAATTTTAATGTAATCTGTTGCTGGATTTGGATATATTTTGGCTTCTGCATTAGCATAATTACTCCCAATACTTGCACCAAGCGACATTTTTGAAACCCCTGAGCCAGTTGTAATCCAGATATTACCTTCAGAATCTAAGTCAGCTTTTTTTACCATAACATCAACAAGACCTTCTGTTGCAGTATAAAGAGTCCAATTTGCACCATCAAAAACAGTAACCCCACCATCAGAAAGATAATCGGCATATTCAAGAACGATAAGATTTCCATTTGCATCAACTACAATATCTTGAATATAATCATTGAATAACTCAACAGCTAATGTAAAAGTATTTGTAACAGTTAAACTTGTATTGAAAACTGTAAGTCCTTTATAAGAACCAACATAAATATTACCTTCATCGTCAACTTCTATCGCAGACACATAATTATCGAGCAAGCCATCTGCTGTACCAACAGCTTGAAAAGAGCTTCCATCATAAATCATAAAACCTGCATTTAAAGTACCGATATATAAATTTGACCCTTCAGCTAAAACGCGAGTAGTTAAATCACTTGACATTCCATCAACTGAGGTGAAATTTGTTATTATACCATTATCAATTTTACTCATGCCACTAAAAGATGTTACCCACGCATTTCCACTATCATCAACATCTATATCCATTGTTGAGTTATCAATTAATCCATCTGCATTAGTATAATTTACAAAAGATGTCCCGTCAAAAACACTTATACCATAACTTGTTCCAATCCAAATTTTATCGTTTGTATTATCATAAGCAATACAATTAATATAATTATCAATCAGCCCATCGTCGGTTGTATAAGTTGCCCAAGTGGTTCCGTCAAATTTTGAAACTCCAGCCTGAGTACCAAACCATTTTGTATTGTGTTGATCTATACAGACACCTCCACAAACAAAATCATCAGCTAAGCCATCGGTAGTAGTGTAATTTGCAAATGATGTTTGTGCTGTTAATTCAACAAATAGTAATGCAGGCAAAATCACGGACATTACTAAAACTATTATTCGTTTCATATTTATATTATTTAATAATTATCAGTTTTTCAGTTTTAACAATATCTTTAGCCTCTATCACTACATAATATACTCCTTCTGAAATATTTGAAAGATCTATTTCTGGATTATTTTCACCTGTACAAATTAAATTTCCGGTAGAAGATAATACTGCATAAGAGAAGTCATCACTAGGGCTTATAGTAAAAATGCCATTATTTGGATTTGGATAAATATTAAAATCATTTTCAACAATATTTGATTCTACAGATACAGGCTCAACATTAATTGATACAGATACTTCATCAGAACAACCAGACTGATTATTTGTAACAGTTAAATAATATGTTGTTGTTTCATTTGGTGTTACAGTTGGGTTTGCATCAGTACTAGTAAAACCTTCAGGTGAAGAGTTCCAATTATAAGTAAATGTAGGACTTGATTCTGTAATTGCTGTTGCAGTAGTATTTAATGTTACTAATTCTCCTTCACTTATTGCAGTTTCAGATGCAGTTAATGTAACATCAATACCACGAATAAAACATTTTTCGTAACGGTGTGCCTGAGGTGAAACTCCACTAATAGTTTTTGACCATATACTTGTTCCGTCTAAATCAATTTCATATAAATATGTAGCACCTTGATTAACTACACACAGCATCATATTTCCATTAGGAAACTGCTCAGAACTACTTTGTCCCATTGAGGTATAGTTTGAAGTATATCTATGAATATATGTTGCTGGAGCATAAGCTTGGCCAGGAGTTAAATCATAATTATTTCCATTTAGGGGAGGAGTAATAATATCGATAGCCGCTTTACCACCAGAGCCACCTTCATTATTAAAACCTACGAGACAACCACCATATTCGGGATGATCTTCTGATATCCAGTGGGCATCGTGAATAACATCAAAATTAGCTGTTCCGCTTGCATCATAGGCTTCGGGATTCCCCCATCTGTATAAAATATCTCCGCCTTTACCTGAATTACCACCTGTATGTCCAGCCGCTTCTTCAGTTGTAGTAGAATGATCAATAATATATAATTCATTAAAATTGTGAGAACTAAATGTTATTTGATCCAGTTCAGCATTATAATCAATACCATTCAGATGAAGCCAATCAGCATCTTGCCCACCTGGAGGAGGTTTTGGAGGACCACCACCACTACTTACACCATAATTAATATTTAATAGTTGAGGATTATCAGAAAGAGATGACACATAATCATCTTTAGAAGAATTATAATCTTGACACTTGTGATCCCAAGCGACCCATTCCCAAACAATTTCGCCTGTTGTTGCACCTGTAGGTTTAACTTCCATTATTTTATCTGATAAAACATCTTGAGCATCGTTACTACCTGCCTGAGTCATCTCACCTGATGTACGCTTATCATAACAGATTACCAAAACATTGCCATTTGGCATTGGATGGATATCATGATGTAATTGGTAAGTACTTGTAGAATATGTCCAATCCCAAGCAATTTCGCCATCCCATGTTACTTTTTGGATACCACCTGATGCTCCAGCACCATTAATAGATGAGTTCGACACCACATAAGATCTCAATAAAGTATCGCCTTCAATCATATAGCAGCTATATCCTGTTTTATTTGAACTCGAATGAGACCACGTGTGATAATTGCTTGATGCTGTATCAATCAAATAAGTTACTGTTCCGTTAAGATTAGAGTACAGGGTGTACATTCCCCATTGTTGAGCAGATACTGTAAACGATAATAATACTGCAAATAAAAATAAAGTTAAACGTTTCATAAAATAAACTTTTTTAATTAATGAATTCTAAAACACTTTAAACATTTCAAATAAAAACAATTACTGTCTTGTATAAAAACTTTATATACAGGCTCTGGATTTTATCCTATGGTTACGATAAAATTAAGCACAATTCGATTTTTGGGAATAAGAGATTAAGCTCATTGTTAGAACTTAAATGAAATAGAACAACAATTTTGATTGATTTTTTAAGTAACGGAAATGATGAAATACAAGTAACAGAAATTGCACATCAAATTAGAAACAATAAATAGTCCATTAGAGAAGGGTCTTAAACCTAAATGGATACTATTATATTTTCAATCCTGAATATGAACAATTACAACATTTAGACAGACAAATTGGATTAATTTCGCAGGAAGTCGAAACAATTGTTCCTGAGGTTGTTATTGAAACAATGGATGGAAAAAAAGCTCTTGATTACTCGAAGCTAGTTCCATTATTAATCGAAGCTGTTAAAGCACAACAATTCCAGATTGAAGAACTGGAACAAATGATTATTACAAACGAACAAAACTTACAAAAGTGTTGTCCTGAGTATATTTTCGAAAACAAAAGCCTTTATGATTTCCCCGATGAAGATTCAGGATTAAAACAAAATGATGATAATTATTTACTCCAGAACAATCCTAATCCATTTAACACTCATACTGTTATTGAATACCAAATAGCAGACAAACAAGCTATAGGTGTTATCTATATTTTTGATTTACACGGCAAACTTATTAATACTTACGAAAATCTCAATA
>CAYNKH010000044.1:0-11621 GCA_964397745.1 uncultured Bacteroidales bacterium
TTGCCTGCAACTTATTAGCAGAAACAGGATTTATTTTTTTGGCGGCAATGTAAATTCGAAATTTATCACTGCACTCAGATCCAAGCGAGCAGTAGTTAAATGATTAAAACAAACATTACTCAAAAAATAAGGTTCCATCCAGATCATTAATACACCTCATCAAAATATTCTTTTTACAACTTAATTTGTCTTTTTATTACAACAACAACATAAGGTTGTTCCCTTACTTCGACCAGCCAGCACAAGTCGGTCTAAATGACAAATTATTTAGAGAATTTACAATCAAATCCTATCTTTTTAGTAATGTTTGTTTGCAATTCACTATTTTTGCCCAAAATTACGATAATGGAACTTGCAGGACAAATAAATATAAACGAGTACGATTACAATTTACCTTATGATAGAATTGCAAAATATCCTCTTACAAAACGTGATTCTTCCAAACTTTTAATTGGAAAAGATTCAAATTATACTCAAGATAAATTTTTAAATATTTCAGATTATTTACCAGCAAACAGTCTGCTTGTTTTTAATAATACCAAAGTTATAAATGCCAGAATGCACTTTGCAAAAGAAACTGGAGCAGTCATCGAAGTATTTTGTTTGCAACCACTTAATCCTACAGACTATTCTTTTGCATTAGCTGCGAACACAAAATGCTCATGGAAATGTCTTGTAGGAAATAATAGGAAATGGAAATCAGGAAGTCTGACAAAAAAACTTGAAATACAAGGGCAAGAGCTTTCCATCACAATCTCTAAATTACAACAAATAGGAAACACTTTTGAAATATTATTTGAATGGGATAATTCAAATATTCATTTTTCGGATATTTTAGAAAAGTCGGGCGACATCCCTATCCCACCCTATTTAAACCGCAAGTCAGAAGACAGTGACAAAATCACATATCAAACAATATACAGTAAATTACAAGGTTCGGTTGCAGCTCCAACTGCTGGATTGCATTTTACAGATGAAGTGATAAAGAGAATACAAAGCAAAAACATTAAGACTGATTTTATCACACTTCACGTTGGTGCTGGCACATTTCATCCAGTAAAAACTGACAATGCGGCTGAGCATAAAATGCATACTGAATATTTTATAATTAACCGCAACAATATTACAAACTTAATTGATCATTTTGGAAATATAACGCTTGTTGGAACCACTTCGGTACGCAGTTTAGAAAGTCTATTTGTGATAGCTTGTAAAGTGTATAATAATCCAGAAAACATTACTAATGAATTCCAAATAAATCAGTGGGAAGCATACGATGAGTCGATAAACACTCTAAAAAATCGAAGTCTCGAAATACTAAAACATCTTTATAATTGGATGCAAGAACATAAATTAGAACAACTAAATTGCTCAACACAAATAATGATTGTTCCAGGCTATAAATTTATTTTTACCAATAGACTAATAACTAATTTTCATCAACCAAAATCGACCTTACTACTATTATTAGCAGCTTTTATTGGCGAAAAAGAATGGCAAAAAGCCTACAAGTTTGCCTTAGACAATGAATTTAGGTTTTTAAGCTATGGCGATAGTTGTGTGTTTTTATAAAAAAGATTTCTCAATTTTTAATCATATTTTACCAATATTATTTTAAATTTGTATCAATAAAATAACAATACAAGAAAAAAACTGTTATTACAAGTACAAACCACTAAAAAACACGATTATGAGACATACTTCACACACAAAATTACCAGCAAACATATTGCTTTATATGGGATTAATAGCTCTCACATTTGGTATTACATCAATGGCAGTTCCAGAATTTACCTTAAAAATAATTATTCTGTCTATAGGTATTATTATTGGATTAAGCGGTCTTACAACCCTAATAATGAGACTAAAACACAGAAGCAAAAAACAATTTATACAAGTTATAAGCATAATTGGATCTTTATTGATAATGTTTTTTGGAATTACACTTGCTGTTTTCCCAACAACTTTTATTCAAATTTTTATTATTATCCTTGGCATATCAATAATATTAGGAGGGATTTCTCAATTAGTTTTAAGCCTTAGTTATACTCCTTTAACAAACACTGCAAAAGTTTTTGTAGCCTTTTCAATTTTAATGATTATTGCTGGTACAGTAATGGCATTAAATCCTTTTCATGCTATAAAAGGCATAACTATTTTCTTTGGAATTGTAATGACAGTTTTTGGACTTTTAAATGTAATAATGTCGTTTTGGCTTAGAACCGAAATCTCAAACTTTAACAAGCTTGAAAAAGAAGCACATCAAACTATTATAGAAATTGATGCCGAAACTACTGAGATTAACAATGCATCAAATGAAAATGAGAAGACTGAGGAGTAAAATCGCTTTATTTTAACACAATATATTTTCCAGTAATAGATTTTTTTGAGTTAATTATCTGTTCTGGAGTACCAGCAAACATAAGTTGTCCACCTCTATCGCCACCTTCGGGACCAAGGTCAATTATCCAATCTGCAAATTTTATAACTTCAGGATTATGCTCAATAATGATTAAAGTATGTCCTTTATCTCTAATTTTATCAAATGCTTGTAAAAGTTTACGAATATCGTGAAAATGTAATCCCGTGGTTGGTTCATCAAATACAAAAATCATAGGAGACATTTTTTCGCGGCTAAGAAAACTTGCAAGCTTTATTCGTTGGCTTTCTCCACCACTCAAAGTATTTGACGACTGTCCAAGTTTAACATAACCAAGACCAACATCAAGATAATTTTGCAACAAACTTGTGATTTTTTTCTCAGCTCGTCCTTTTCCAAGACCAAAAAACTCAACAGCTTCGCCAATAGACATATCAAGTATATCAAAAATATTTTTATTTTGATATCTCACATCTAAAACATCATCTTTAAACCGTTTGCCACCACATTCATCACAAACTAAATGTACATCAGCCATAAACTGCATTTCGACAGTAATTTCGCCCTCTCCCTGACAAGTTTCGCAACGTCCTCCTGATACATTAAACGAAAAATGCGATGGTTTGTATCCATTTGCTTTAGAATGCTTTTGGTCTGCAAAAAGTTTTCTAATTTCATCATAGGCTTTTATGTAGGTTGCAGGATTTGACCTTGAAGATTTTCCAATTGGATTTTGGTCAATATATTCGATATCGGTAATCAAATGTAAATCACCAGTAATAGAATCATGCTCACCAGTTTTATCGGCATATTGTCCAAGAGTTTTCTTTAATGCTGGATACAGAATTGTTTTAATCAAACTTGTTTTACCCGAACCACTTATCCCTGTTACAACAGTTGCTACTCCCAAAGGAAATTTAACATCTATATTTTTTAAATTAAATTGCCTTGCCCCTTTTATCTCAATAAAATTATTCCATTTTTGGCGATTATACGAATCGTATGTAGTTAGCATAGATTTTAGATATTGAGCCGTAAGACTATTACTTTTTTTAATCATTTCGGTAGGAGTGCCAGTAAAAACGATTTCACCGCCCAAACTTCCCGCTTTTGGTCCTATATCAATAATATAATCTGCTGAACGCATAATCTCCTCATCATGCTCCACAACCACAACCGTATTATCTCTGTCTCGAAGATTTTTTAATACACTAATTAGGTTTTCTGTATCTTTCGGATGTAGTCCGATACTTGGCTCATCGAGGATATACAAAGATCCTACTAAACCTGAGCCAAAAATTGTTGCAAGATTTATTCTCTGGGATTCGCCTCCCGATAAAGTTGACGAAAGCCTATTTAATGTAAGATAACCTAACCCTACATCAACAATAGAGTTTAATCTTGTAGTGATTTCTTCTAACAAACGCTCAGCAACTTCAGCCTCATATTTAGTTAATTTTATTTTATCAAAAAACTCTTTAAGTTCAAACATTGAAATATCAACAAGCTCGCCAATAGATTTGCCTTTTATTTTAATATAAAAAGCTTCTTTTTTAAGTCGTTTACCTTTACATTGCGGACATGTAGTTTTGCCACGATACCGCGAAATCATAACTCTATACTGTATTTTTTGTTTTTTACTTTCGAGATATTTAAAAAAATCGTTTATGCCCGATAATTGCGAATTACCGTTCCACAGCAAATCTTTTTCTTGTGTTGATAATTGGTGATATGCACGATGGATGGGGAAATCAAATTTTGCAGATTTGTTAATAAATTCGTTTTTCCATTTCTGCATAATCTCACCTCTCCAACAGGCTACAGCATTATCAAATAAACTCACACTTTTGTTTGGGATAACCAAATCTTCGTCCACTCCAAGCACTTGACCAAAACCTTCACAAACTGGGCACGCTCCTATAGGATTATTAAAGCTAAATATATGTGCCGTTGGAATTTCAAACTCAATTCCATCTGCCTCAAAACGATTAGAAAATGTCTGGATATTTTTTGATTCCGCCTCTATTTGCATAATGCAACACTCGCCTCTACCCTCATAAAATGCCGTTTGCACAGAATCCGAAATACGACCAATCTGATTCTCATCACTTTTAACAACAATACGGTCGAGTACAATCCTAACAGATTTTTTTGCTTTTAAAGACGTATCCTTAATAAAATCATCTATACGAAATAAGTCCTCATCGCATACAATTCTATTATATCCTTGTTTTTGAATAAGCTGAAGTTGCTCTTCTTTTGTTTGAATATTATTAAACATATATGTAAAACAAATAAGCACTTTTGAGCCATCATCAAAACCCAAAATAGTGTCTGTAACATTGTGTACACTATGTCTTTTAACCTCTTTACCAGATATTGGCGAATATGTTTTTCCAATACGTGCAAACAATAATTTTAAATATTCATAAACTTCGGTAGAAGTACCAACAGTTGAGCGAGGATTCCGAGTATTCACTTTTTGTTGAATTGCAATTGCTGGTGGAATTCCATCAATAAAATCAACTTCGGGTTTATTCATTCTACCCAAAAACTGTCTTGCATAAGAAGATAAACTTTCAACATATCTGCGTTGTCCTTCAGCAAACAAGGTATCAAAAGCAAGTGATGATTTTCCTGAGCCTGATAAACCCGTAATTACAATTAATTTTCCATGCGGAATTTCAATATCAATATTTTTAAGATTATGAACTCTTACCCCTCTAAGGCTTATACTGTCTTTTTTACTCATTCAACAAATAATTAATTTGTAAAGTACTCACTTTTTCAGCAAATAAACAAGGATATTTAATTCTGTTTGATAATAATGTTGGATAATCTCGTTAGGATGGGTTTTGGATTTCGAGCTTCGAGTTTCGAGTTTACCCCTGCGGTCACTTCGACAGGCTTACTTCGGCTGGCTCAGCACTTCGCAGTGCGTCGAGTGAGTTCACCTTCGGCTAGGTTCTGATTTCAGTTTGTGAAATGAAAATTATCAAGTTATTAAACAGATTTCTCCCGTTGGTCGAAATGACTTGACATCGTGGGGATCAGAGTCGGCGACGAAGGATGTTTTTGCATTATTTATTGTTCACGTGTCGCCGACTAATACCGCAATACATCAGTCATTTCGAACCCTAACAAATAAAGAGTGATAAATCTGTTTGTTGGTTTGCAATTCTTCGTATGAGAAAAACTATCTAAGAACAAACTCTGGTGGTTGAGCGTTATAATGGCTTGTCGAAGTAGGTTTTGGCCTTAGCCAAAATGTCTCGAATTAAAAGGTGGTTGAGGGGTTCGCCAACTGGCGAATGTCTCGAAACCACCGTATTCAATTACTCATTACTTCCATTTAAACTCCGTTTCATAAACCGATATATTATTCACATTATCTTTTACTACGACTTTTAAAGCATATTTGTCTGCAATAGTCATTTTTGAATCAAAATAATATCGTATTCTGCTATTGCGAGGTTCATATTTTGCAAGTACCCAATCTCCGTTAATATACATATCATAATCAGCAATACCCGAAAAATTATCTTCAATTTTTAATTCTATGTAAGAAGAATTTTTCATGTTTTTGTTCTTTGAAACATTGATAGGAGTTATTTTTGGCGGGATTGTATCTATCCAAAGATAAAATTGTCCAAAATGCGATGATGAAGCAGAAATATTATTTTGAAAAACTTCGGGTTTAATATATCGTGCCTTACCTTCCCGCTCACGAACGATAAACATTTTATCTAAATAATCCAAGAATTTATCATCAACAAAAAAGCTAATTTTAAAATCTCTTTTTAGTGGGATATTTTCTTTGCCAAGTTTATAAACTCCCGAATATTTACCATCTCGTAATTTATTAAAAGATACTAATTCATCCTTAAAAAGCACCGCCGAATCAATTTCTACACGGCAAGCCTCATCAATCAAAACACTTAACTTGTCCCATTTAGTTAAACTTTCGGTTTCTTGTACATTATCATAATCTGCCTCTACACCAAATATTGCAAACTCGACCACAGATGTGTTATCCGCATAATCAGAGACTTCGATTTTTATTATTGATTTGTCACCTAAAGGCACATTAAATATTCCGTCATTTATCGACAAAGGATAAATCATTAAATCATTATTTGGTTCAACATACAATTTATGGACGTGTAATTTATCACTTAAAAGTTCAGCATAATCGAACATGCTATTTTTACAAGTTTGTTTACTAAAATCAAGTTTATCGACAACTGAGTGATAAATTAGTTCATTATCAACAAATAGTTTAACAGTTTCGGCACCATATCTGTTTGATGTTCCATCCATTCTATCTACATAGGCCAAACCAATTCCAATAGTACTTGCTGATTTAATGTCATAAGAAGGCATATAAATCCCATCTGAATTTTTCTTTAGCTTTGTCTTACACTTATGTTTTTCGCCATTAACAGAAGAGATATCAGATATTGGATAAACATAAAGGAAATTTATTTCAGGAGCTATCTTATCTTTGACATGATACAATGATTCCAGCACATTTACAGGATATTCTGTATCAGTTTCTCTCATTTCGAAATGCAAATGTGGACCTTCTGAATGTCCAGTATTACCACTATACGCCATTGTTTGCCCACGATTAAAAACAAACAAATCATCTGGTAAGAGAGTATCTATCGAAAAAGATTGCTTTTCGTACTGCACTTTCTCAACAAATTGTTCTATTTCCTGATTAAAACGACTTAAATGAGCATAAACAGTAGTGTAATTATTAGGATGATTCACATAAAGTGCCAAACCGTATCCCCAGGGCGACACCAATATTCGCGATACATATCCATCTGCAACACAAACCACATCTTTGCCATCTGCGTAGGTTCTATAATCAATTCCAGTATGAAAGTGAGCAGTTCGTGGCTCTCCAAAATTCCCCGATAAAGACGGTTCAATCTGTAAAGGACTAACAAAATAATGTTTATAATTATTTATCTGACCACAAGCACTACCAAATATGCTAATAGCAAAGAAAAAAGCAATGATTTTAATTAATTTCATGTTCAAATATAAATTATTTTGCAAAACTAACATCTTAATATTGCTTTTGAAAAAAAAATACGTTATTTTTGTATTGTAGATAACTTAATAAGATGAACGAAGAATATAACAAGGTATTACAAAAATTAAATGAAAACATTGAAAATGTAATACTGTTATATAATAAAGAAAAAGAAAAAAACGATAAGTTATCAGAAGAGGTTAAAGTTTTAAATGATGAACTAAATATATATAAAGACAAGTATCAGCAGATTGATAAGAAATATGAGAATTTAAAATTGGCAAAAGCAATAAACAATGACGCTGGAGACAGTGAAGCCAAACTTAAATTAAACAAAATAATACGGGAAATTGATAATTGTATTGCTCTTTTGAACAAATAAGTTAATGGACGATAAGTTAATAATAAATATAAGTATTGCAGAACGTGTATATCCCATCAGTATTCAGCGCGGAGACAGTAAGCGTGAAGAGCTGGTGCGAAAAGCTTCGCAATCAATTAACGACTCGATAATGGCATACAAAAAGCAAGGGTTCAAGAATAAAGACGAACAAGACTACCTTGCAATGACAGTAATGACATTTGTGGTTAAAATGATGGAAAACGAAGCAAAAGAAGATATATCACCCATTATTAACGAATTAAAGAAAATGAACTTTTCACTTGAAGAAGTGTTAAACAAAGAGTAAACGTTCTTTCAAATATAATAGGTAATTAACATATTGCCCGTATTGGTTCTTTAGAAGTTGTGAAACTCAACACTATTACAATTGGGACAAAGTTCAGTTTTTGGACGACAGGCCTTAATTAGTTCTGTTCGCAGGATTAAATCGCTTAGGCGATCATTGGAAGTCGGAGATTATCTGGCCGTCCCACCCATGTTTTTACAGGGGTTTCTTTAACACTAAAGTAATTAATGCGGGCTTTTTTTATTTTTTTAATTAATTAAATATATGGATACAATAGCGATAATTATTACAGTAACCGCCTTTATAGGAGGTGGAGTGCTATCTTACTTTTTGTGGGATATGGCACTAACGAAAAAGAAGAAAAAAACAATAGAGGAAGGGATTGCAGAAGCAGAAGTTGCAAGGAAAGAAAAAAACTTACAAGCAAAAGAGAAATTTCTGCAATTAAAATCCGAGCATGAAAAACAAAGCAATGAAAGAAACCAAAAAATCCAAATTGCTGAAAACAGGATAAAACAACGAGAGACAAGCCTAAACCAGAAAGCAGAAGAAACACAAAGACTTAAAAAAGAAGTTGAAATAATCAGAGATAACCTTGACAAACAACTTGAGCACGTTGAAAGAAGGGACGAAGAGCTAAATAAAATGATTCACGAGCAAATTACAAAACTTGAAACCATTTCAGGTTTATCGGCCCAAGAGGCTAAAAAAGAGTTATTGGAGTCCTTACAAGAAAAAGCCCACTCGGAGTCTATAGGCCTAATTAACGAGATTATTGACGAAGCCAAAATGACTGCAAACAAAGAAGCTAAGAAAATAGTTCTCGAAACCATCCAAAGAGTTGCTACTGAAACTGCTATTGAAAATGCGGTTACAGTTTTTCATATTGATAGCGATGAACTTAAAGGTCGCATAATAGGACGTGAAGGGCGCAATATTCGTGCATTGGAAGCTGCCACAGGTGTCGAAATTGTTGTTGATGACACTCCCGAAGCAATATTATTGTCGGCTTTCGATCCTGTTCGCAGAGAAATTGCCCGGCTATCACTGCATCAGCTAATAACTGACGGAAGAATACACCCTGCAAGAATAGAAGAGGTTGTTAATAAAACCCGCAAACAAATAGAAGAAGAAATTGTAGAAGTAGGAAAACGCACAAGCATTGACCTTGGCGTACATGGTTTGCATCCCGAGCTCATAAGACTAATAGGTAAAATGAAATATCGCTCATCTTATGGGCAAAATTTATTACAACACTCACGTGAAGTAGCTAATTTATCGGCACTAATGGCCTCCGAATTAGGACTAAACCCAAAACTTGCGAAAAGAGCTGGTTTACTTCACGATATTGGTAAGGTTTCGGACGAAGAACCAGAATTACCACACGCAATTTACGGTATGAAACTCGCCGAGAAGTTTAAAGAAAAACCTGAGATTTGCAATGCTATCGGAGCTCACCACGACGAAGTCGAAATGACAAGTCTTATTTCTCCTATTGTACAAGTTTGTGATGCTATCTCTGGTGCAAGACCTGGTGCAAGACGCGAAATTGTTGAGTCGTATATTAAACGCCTCAAAGAATTAGAAGCACTAGCACTTTCGTACCCTGGCGTATTAAAAACTTATGCTATCCAAGCTGGTAGAGAGTTAAGAGTTATTGTTGGAAGCGAAAAAATTACAGATGCTGAATCAGAAAAATTAAGCTATGAAATTGCAAAGAAAGTCCAAGACGAAATGACATACCCAGGGCAAGTAAAAATTACTGTAATTAGAGAAACTCGTTCTGTTAATTATGCCAAATAATTTAAACAACAAAACAATTCAAAATTCTAAAGTATTGGTAACCGGTGGAGCAGGTTTTATCGGTTCCAATATTATAGAAAAACTATTAAAACAAAACAATTCGGTAATTTGTCTTGATAACCTTTCGACAGGAAAACTCACAAACATAGAACAATTCTTATCTTTAGATAATTTCACTTTTATAAATAAAGATATAAGAGATATTGATGTGTGTCAAAAAGCATGTAAAGGTATCGACATAATATTACATCAGGCGGCCTTAGGCTCTGTGCCACGGTCGATTCACGACCCAATTACAACTAACAGTGTCAATATTACTGGTTTTTTGAATATTCTTACTGCTGCCCGAGACAATAAGGTTAAGCGTTTTGTTTATGCTGCAAGTTCATCAACTTACGGCGACTCAACAAACCTTCCCAAAACCGAAGATATTATTGGCAATCCTCTTTCGCCTTATGCAATTACAAAATATGTAAACGAACTGTATGCCAATGTTTTTAGTAATCTATACGGAATTGAGACAATCGGATTAAGGTATTTCAATGTTTTTGGTAAAAATCAAGATCCAGACGGAGCTTATGCAGCAGTTTTCCCAAAATTTATTAAGGCTTTTATAAACCATAAAGCACCAATTATTCATGGAGATGGAACACAATCACGAGATTTTACATATATTTCAAATGTGATTCAGGCAAACGAATTAGCAGCTACCACAACTAACCCAAAAGCAATAAATACGGTTTTTAATGTTGCTTATGGAGCACAAAATAGTTTAAATGAACTAACCCAGGAACTAATAAAAGGTTTGACACAATTTGATTCTACTATTGCAAATATTAAACCTGAATACGGACCTATAAGAAAAGGCGACATTAAAGATTCTCTTGCATCAATCGAAAAAGCAAAAAAACTTTTAGGTTATGCCCCACAATATGATGTCCACAAAGGTTTAAAAGAGGCTATCAAATGGTATTATGAAAACTTAAAATAGATTGGTAAATTAATGATTCTACTGTTGTCCGATAAAGCTACTGTAAAGCTCATTAAATCCTCGAAATATCACGTCCTGAGACTTTTGACTTTATTGGCTTGGTTTTACTAACCAATATTTGGTGGCTAACGGAATCATTTCTGGGATACGACATTGGTATAGTAAAGGGACGCAAGCTATTAGCTAAATTTCGCATCTCGAAAAATAACAATAGATCTTTGTCAATTCTGCATACCTTATTATTTGACAAACCCTTTGTACCATAAAAGAACTATAGTCGAATCTATACTATGCCCAGTTGTTAATTCCCTACGGGAAAAAGATTAAATTTAAGTGTCTTTTTTACTGACATATATGTCCTACGGACAAAAAAAGAGCAGCAGTTTAATTCCTATTTTGTCCGAGGGCATAAACAACTTTGATGCTTTATCGGACACTAATGATTAAATTCTAAAAACAATCGACAATTTCGTTATAAACTTTCCCCAGTTATCCCATTCTAAGTAATTCATATTTGAGTTATGCCATAGCATTACAAAATCACCAGAATACTTTCGAGTTACATCAATTGGTTTTTACAGACAAAAAAGTTTGAGAATCTAAACTTATAGTCTGTTAGGCGTCGTCCTGACTGTCGAAGAGACTTTAATGTCAGTAAAAAAAGAGCAGCAGTTTAATTCCTATTTTGTCCGAGGGCATAAACAACTTTGA
>CAYNKH010000044.1:11721-19486 GCA_964397745.1 uncultured Bacteroidales bacterium
AAAAAAAGAGCAGCAGTTTAATTCCTATTTTGTCCGAGGGCATAAACAACTTTGATGCTTTATCGGACACTAATGATTAAATTCTAAAAACAATCGACAATTTCGTTATAAACTTTCCCCAGTTATCCCATTCTAAGTAATTCATATTTGAGTTATGCCATAGCATTACAAAATCACCAGAATACTTTCGAGTTACATCAATTAGCTTTTTACTTTCGCATAAAAACTCCTCCAGATTATTACATTGTCGTCTTAATCCAATGTCCATTAATATTAGAGGTCTTTCTTTTAAATTGATTTTTTTTCTTAAAACAACATCATAAATGCTATACTCCTGACATATCCCAGCTCTAAAACCAGCGTGAGAATTAAAGCCAATCGTAGAATCTATTCTCATTCCATATTTATCCCAAATTTGCCAAGTTACAGGATTATCAAACATTAAAAAATGCTGTCTGCCTTCATCAACATTATTAGTACAAACAGATTTAATCAAATCTAATTCTGCCTTAAATAACTTTTCGTTATTGTAAGTTTTTAAAGAGGGATGTATTCCAATATAATGACCTCGCTCAGTAATTGCTCTCATTTGATTTTTTACATCATTTTGCAAGATACTGTAATGCACGTCTTTTTCTTTTCGTACTGCAGGAATAAAATAAAATCGAGCCTTAATTGATTTTACCTCTGCGATATTCATTAAATAATCAAATGTATCAAACGGGTCTTTTTGATTTTTGAAAAGATAAGCATAATAGCCTAAAGTTAGCTTTCGAAACCTACTAATACTCCGTCTTTTAATAACATCTCCAGCAGCAGATTTAACATAGTTTCCGAGAGTTCTATATTTTGAAAAGAAATCAACATCATGGGTTAAATAGAAATCTGTTTGCTTGTTTTTTCTTGTTAGCTTAAAACCAATTTTATTAAAAACATTCCACAATAACTCAACATATTCATTTACAATTGGTCTATGATAAAAATCAAATTTCACAGCCAACATTTCGTTTTCATCTGGTCTATTATACTTATCTTTACTAACACAAGCTATTTCTTCCCACCTTGACAACATAAAAAACATGCTTGCAATAATATCAGCCCCAATTACAGCACTATTGATATTAATATCAAAAGCCTCATCTCCATATAGAATTGGGATATCATTTTCACTACACAGTTCCGACTCTAGGTACTTTATTTTTTGTGGAATTAAAACAGGATTTTTAAAATAATCAGAATTTTCATCAAATTCAGCAAAAAAGACATCATTAATAGTAATTATCTTATTGCCAGATTTTATTTGATAATTTGGAGTTTGGTGATATGTTACTCTATACTCAAGTCCCAGTATTTCATTAAACAAAACATCAAAAACATAGTTTTTTTCATTTGAAAATTTTGATTGAAAAGAAACTTCTAACATAAGTCCTGTTTAGATTATTGAATTACACAAAACAAAATTAACAAAAATAACCTTAATTCGACATAATTTTTAAAGTTCAGATTGATACAAAATGTCGAAGATTAAGGCAAAAAGAAGAATAGTATTGAAATATTATGAAGAGATTTAACAAAAACATTAAGCATTTAACACAAAGTTATCAATTAAACGCTCATAAACAGCAATCTACTTCTTAAAAACAACTTGATTTATCCCGATAATACTCGTTGATTTAATCGATACATACAATTTTTATTTAATCACACTCTCTATTCTATTTTTTTTAACTTTGTGCAATATTATTATTGCTATTTTTAGCTTTACGAGATGATTCCTGAGCAAGTCAGAAAAATATTAAAGAATACGACATTTAAAAGTGTAGCAACCTTAGTATCAGGTACTGCAATTGCTCAACTTATACTAATAGTTTTTCAATTAGTTTTACGAAGGCTATACTCTCCCGAGGTTTTTGGCACTTTTGGAGTATATATGAGCATTGTTGGGATACTTGTAATTTTATCTACTCTACGATATGACCTTGCAGTAGTTTTACCCAAACATGATAAAACTGCAAACAGTTTATTAGTTGCCGGAGTTCTGTTATCATTAACAATTAACATATTTTTATTTATAGTCGCCGCTATATTTAGAGACAGTCTAGTTAGTCTGATTGGTTTTCCTGAAAAATACAAGAATTGGATTTTCTTCATACCTGTAAGTACATTTTTATTTAGTTCGTACCAGATGATAAATTATTGGCTGACAAGGAAAGGAGCTTTTAGATCTATCGCTACCAACAAAATATTTAGACGAGGTTTTGAAGGCACAACACAATCGGGTTTTGGCTTTTTGGCAACTAATAAAGGCTTAATATTTGGTGATATAATTGGAAATATTGTAAACATTTTATCAGGCATTAAACAAGCCTCTAAAAATGGTTTTACATTTACAGGAGTAAGCCCCACTCACATAAAATTCTCATTAAAACGCTATCGCAATTTTCCAAAATATCAAGCATTGCCTGCATTGCTAAACACCGCAAGTATTTTATTACCAATATTTTTAATTAACAAATATTTTAGTCACGACACTGCTGGCTACTTTGATTTGAGCCGCCAAATACTTGCTGTACCAATTGCATTTATAACGGCAGCTTTGTCGCAAGTATTATTAAAAGACTACAGCGATAGAATCATAAAAAAACAAAAAATAAAAAATAATGTTTTAAAAACTGCTGGCCTTTTAGCAATACTGATTTTACCTTTCGTGGCACTTATAATGCTTTTTGGAGAAGAGTTATTTGGATTTGTATTTTCATCTGTCTGGACAGAATCAGGTGTATTTTCAGCTATATTAGTCCCTGCTTTTGCAATTCAATTTATTGTTTCTCCACTAAGCATCAGTTTTACAGTACTTGAGGAGCTAAAAATCTTGGCAATATGGCAAATTACCTATTTTCTTCTAATTTTATGCTTATACTTTTTTACAGGACTAAGCATCGAAAAGTTTTTACTTATCTTCACAATTATTAATATATTATCCTATTTAATATATTTTATTCTAATTTTGCATGTTTGCAATAAATATGACAAGTCAATTTAATAGCCTTATGTTAGCAAAACTACTGTCAAACAAACACATACATCTGATTGCTTTCATATTCTTTTACCTTTTTTTGATTTACGAATATATATATTTCGTAATTCCCTATTTTGAAGACAAAGGTTTTATGATGGTTCCAGAAACAGAGAAAATAATTATTGGGGTTTTACTTTTTACGTTATTATCTATAAAATTGTTTCTTTTACGCCAGCCCTCACATTTTATTTATGCACTTAGTTTATTTGCAGCAATGAGTTTTTGCATTCCCTCAATAATCATGTATCAGTTTGGAGGCATCACATTGCTCATCCCCATATTCGCAATAGTTTTTATAATTTTTCTTACAAGTCGATTTTTGAATATTCCATCGGTCAAATCAATACATATCAAATTTAAAGATCAAAAATACATCCTGCTTATTTTAACTATTTTATTGATTATTCCTTTTGTTGTTACTTATGGAATAAATTTTAACAAATCTGTTTTTTCGTTTGGAAAGGAAATATACGAAGTAAGAGCAATGGCTAAACTACACAGCAATATTTTTACTTCATACTTTTTTGGTGCACTAACCAAAGTGCTATTGCCCTCATTAATTATCTATGGATTGATTAGAAAAAATAAACTTTTGTGGATTTCGGGAATTATATTGATGCTCTACATATTTATGATAAATCCTCATAAATCTGTGTTTTTATCAATTTTTGTCGTTATTGCTTTCTATTTTTTTAAAGATTATAGGGCTAAAGCAGGCCTAATGGTACTTGGCATAATTGTGTTGTTACTTGCAACTACGGTATTTACAAAATTTACAGGCAATATCTTACCAGAATCAATTTTTGTACGCCGGATGTTTTTTCTACCAGTATATATAAGTGACCATTATTTTTCATTTTTCCATAATAATCAAATCTATTTATCTCATAGTATGTTAAACCCATTCATGGAGTATCCGTACAGTTTAGACCCTGCTATGTTAATGGGTAACCACATATACAACAACCCTTTAACTAGTTGTAACACAGGAATAATTGGTGATGGGTATATGAATTTTGGAATCATAGGCTGTTTTGTTTTCCCTTTTCTTACAGCAATAATTTTACGTTTTTTAGATGCTTTAAATATGCATCATTCATTTTTTGGAATAAGTTTTCTATTCCTTGTATTATTTCTTAATAGTGCTCTTTTCACAATTTTGCTAACACATGGAGGGTTATTTTACATATTTATCGGTATTTTCTTTTTCAAAAACACCAATTCTGAGTTAAAATAAGCTAATTATGGATGTCAATAAAGTCTGTGTTTAAGCTAGAATATTAGTGAGCTGCATTTCAACGAACACTATTTATCTTATATCCTTACAGCACATATCGGTAAACTGAGTTTCTTTAGCAGTTTCGAGTGTATTTAGCAATAATGCAAGTCTGGTCATTGGTCCTACACCACCAGGAACAGGAGTAATAAAAGAGCATTTTTCAGCAACATTTTCAAAATCGACATCCCCCGCAAGTCTAAAACCGCTTTTTGTTTTGTCAGATTTAATTCTTGATGTTCCTACGTCAATAACAACGGCACCTTTTTTAACCATATCAGCAGTAACAAATCCAGGTTTTCCAATTGCAACAATAAGGATATCTGCAGAAGCACACATCTCTTTAATATTTTGCGAACCACTGTGCACAACCGTAACGGTGGAGTTCATTTCTTTTTGCGACATCAAAACGCTCATAGGACGACCAACAATATTACTACGACCCAATACCACACAATGTTTTCCTGAAGTTTCAATTTTATATCTTTTTAACAAAATGGAGATTCCTAAAGGAGTTGCAGAAATAAAAGTTGGTAATCCTTCCATCATTTTACCAACATTAGTAGGATGAAACCCATCAACATCTTTTTCTGGGTCAATTGCCTCTAACACCTTACTTTCATTAATATGTGCCGGCAAAGGTAATTGAGCTATAAAACCATCTACAGAAGCATCCTGATTAAGTTTTTCAATAGTCTCAAGAAGTTCGTTTTCGGTAACATCATCTTCGAAACGAATAAGCGATGACTTAAAACCAACTTCTTCACAATCTTTCATTTTAAAATTAACGTAAGATTCGCTACCTCCATCGTGTCCAACTAAAATAGCAACTAAATGAGGCGGTCTTCCATGTTTTTCAATAATTTTTTTTACTTCAACCGCTATTTCAATTTTTATTTCGTTAGCTACTTTTTTTCCATCAATTAATACCATTTTATAAAATTCCAAATTAATAATTACATTTCTTATCTACAAACTACCGACCTAACTGTTTACTAAAACCAAAGGTGGCCGAGCGTTGTGCTGCGATGTGCTGAGCCTGCCGAAGTAAGCTTGTCGAAGTAAGCTTGTCGAAGTAGGTTTCGGCACAAGCCGAAATGTCTCGAAGCCACCGACCTCCGTTTATCTCGCCCCCTTCATCATTCTTTTTTTACTTTTATTTGATGTCATTTTTTTCATCATTTTTTTAGTTTCATCAAATTGTTTTAAGATTCGATTAACTTCGGGCACACTTGTTCCGCTACCTTCGGCAATTCTTTTTCGCCGACTTCCGTTAATTATTGCAGGTTCTTCACGTTCTGCAGGCGTCATTGAATGTATAATTGCTTCAATACCTTTAAAAGCATCATCATCGATATCCATATTTTTGATAGCTTTCCCAAGCCCAGGTATCATGCCAGCCAGATCTTTAATATTCCCCATTTTTTTTATTTGCTGTATTTGGGAAAGAAAATCGTCGAAATTAAACTGATTTTTAGCAATTTTCTTTTGGAGTTTGCGAGATTCTTCTTCGTCAAATTGCTCTTGAGCTCTTTCAACTAAGGAAACGATATCTCCCATACCGAGTATTCTGTCTGCCATACGTTCGGGATGGAAAACATCAATGGCATCCATTTTTTCGCCAGTTCCAACAAATTTAATTGGTTTATCAACAACCGAGCGAATAGACAAAGCCGCCCCACCACGGGTATCACCATCAAGTTTAGTAAGTATGACACCGTCAAAATCGAGTCGGGTATTAAATTCTTTTGCAGTATTAACCGCATCTTGTCCAGTCATAGAATCTACAACAAAGAGAATTTCTTGGGGGTTTACTGCTTTTTTGATATTTTCAATCTCGACCATCATTTCATTGTCAACAGCAAGACGACCGGCAGTATCAATAATAACCATATCATGCCCATAAGTTTTGGCGTGTTTAACAGCATTTTGGGCAATTTTTACAGGATTTAAATTTCCGTCTTCAGAATAAACCTCAATTCCAATTTGTTCACCAAGCACTTTTATCTGTTCTATAGCAGCAGGACGATATACATCGCAGGCTACAAGCAAAGGATTTTTTCCTTTTTTTGTTTTGAGCATATTTGCAAGCTTACCACTAAATGTAGTTTTACCCGATCCTTGCAAACCCGACATCAAAATAATAGCAGGACTTCCTTTTGTGTTAATTTCGACCGCCGTGCCACCCATAAGTTTAGCTAATTCCTTATGAACGATCTTTACCATTAACTGATTGGGCTTTAAAGACTTAATAACATCCTGTCCCATTGCTTGGTCTTTCACATCATCGCAAAATGTCTTGGCAGTTTTATAATTAACGTCTGCATCAAGCAAAGCACGCCTCACATCTTTAAGCGTTTCAGCAATATTAACTTCTGTTATTTTACCTTCGCCTTTTAACAGTTTAAACGATCTTTCGAGCCTTTCTGATAAATTTTCAAACATATTTACTTCTAATAATTTGTTAAATTCTCCACAAAAATAATAAATTTTACTATCATGTGATTTATTTTTATCTTTGTTTACGAAATCATATTATAATTTATACTGATTTCAATTTTTTAAACTAACTAATTATCTAAAATAAAACTATGAAAACAACGCTTATTTATTTATTTGCAGCAGCCTTTTGTTTTTCTGTAATTGCGTGCAACAACGACACTAAAACAAAAACTACGGATACCGATATCAACGAAGATGTCCAAGAAGAAATCAGTTCTGAAGAGTTTGCGAGAATCACACCAAAAGACATAGATGTAAATACACCAATACCTGTAACAAAACTCTACAATTCATTTTTTGAATGGCAAGACAAAGAGGTTACAATAGCAGGTTATGCGAAAATGTACATGGATACGGAGGTTTTAAAACAATCAGTAGAAATTATTGGCGAACCAGGTGCAAAAGATGTTTTATTTAATTGTAAATTTGAGAACGAGCTTAATCAGGAAGTCAAAAAAGATGATATTGTAATAATTAAAGGAATTATTGCGAAGAAATCCTATTCAGGAATTGAATTAATCCAATGTGAGTTTATCGGAATCAACGAAGATATTGCTGATAATAAAGACATTAGCCCGTACAAACTACCTAAAGAACCAATTCTTGCTGCTAATCTATATAATGTTTACAACTCGTGGGATGATGTCGAAGTAACAGTCATAGGAAATTATAACAGTACTACTACATCAACAGTAAATGATGGCTTTACATGGAGAATTGATTTAGAGGATCCTGAAAGTGGAGAAAAGAAAGTTGGTTGCAGAATGAGTTCAGAACCAGATAATGACTATTTGAGAGATAATAGAAGTGATGTAATAATCCGTGGTATAATAAAAGGTGAGTTTTTTGGTCGTGTGCTGATGGAAGAATGTGTAATGGTGGAGTAGTACCAAAACAACCGATAAACT
>CAYNKH010000045.1:0-19144 GCA_964397745.1 uncultured Bacteroidales bacterium
ATTTATCATACTATTATAAAAAAACTACCTTTCTTAGGTCAGTTGTTCTGAAATTCGACATAATTATTAGAGTTCAGATTGATGTGAGATTTTGAAAATTAAAGGTTTGTCGAACAATGAAGTATCCAGAATTGACGAAGATATTCATGTTTTCCTTTCTTAATGAAACCCTTAATTCTCTTAATGCCCTTAATGTTAAAAAAAAACTTGGAGTGAGCGACATGTCCTGAGCGGAGTCGAAGTAAGCGAACGACAAGTCAGAACTTTTCACTCTTTTTCCACTCCTGACAATTTATGACGGCACAGCCTCCTTACCATTTATGACTTTTTTTTCCACTCTAGCTCACTCCGAACTCTTCACCTTCTTCCCAACAACCAACCAATTAAACAATATCATTGCTATAACAGTTGTTCCGCCAATTGCTGCAAAAATCATCCAAATATTATAGGGTTGATAATTATTCCATAGATAAAGCGTTAGATCATAACCATATAGACCTAATAATTCTTCTGCACGATTAATATATTCGGTTTGCGAAAATGTATCAGATATTTCTGTGATATTAAGTCCTCTTTTTTCGACTTCGGTTTGTAATAATGTTATTTTATCGGAGTATTTTTGATAAACGTTTCCTGACAATAATCCTGCAAAGAAATTACCTGCTGCCATTGGCAAAAAGCTACAACCCATGTATAATGCAGTTTTTCCAGAAGGAGCAATTTTTCCAATATATTCTGTAATTTTTGGCGAGCTAGCCATTTCGCCTATTCCAAAAATAAAAATACTAATAAATAAAAACATGGGATTATTAGTAAGAAAAGTTAATGATAGACCAATTGTTGAAACCAAAAAACCGCTTATCATTGAGTGTATTGGTTTAAGTCGCATTACAAGAAACGAAACAATAAGTTGAAACATAATTATATACATTGCATCAATATTTGTAAGCATTTCTGCTGCAATAGTTTTTTCGGGCGTTCCAATTTTTTCGGCAAGCCAAGGCCAAACTTTATAAATATTATCATACACAATAGAAGTATCCATCCATTGGTCTATAAATACTGGAAGTGTATAAAACAGTTGATTATACATTGTCCAAAACCCAACAATTATAAGTAGAAAAACAACAAATTTCTTGTCTTTAAGAGCTTCAATAATATTACTAAATATTTTCTTTACTTCTGCACCAAAATCAGTTTTTACAAGTTCACGTTCGGGTTCTTTAAAAAACAGTAAGACTAAAACCAAGTTAACCAAAATAACGCCTGCCGATATATTAAAAACATTTACCCAACCACTTTGTCGAGCAAGTGAAGCCACAATAGGTCCTATAAATGCTCCAATATTGACAATCATATAAAAAATCCCAAAACCCATTGACGATGTTTCATCATCTGTTGTTTTTGCAATACAAGCCGAAATTATTGGTTTAAATAATGCCGCACCCAAAGCTAACATTATAAAAACTGCAAAAACTAATTCATAAGAACTGACTCTTCCAAGCAAAAAATATGCTCCTGCAAGCAATAAGTAAGCAATTATTAATACTTTTTTATACCCAACTCTGTCGGCAATAGCTCCTGTTATTACTGGTAAAAAATATAAAAAACCAACAACCGATCCCATCATCAGTCCTTTTTGAGCTTGCGAAAAGCCAAGAGCTCCTGTATCAGTTGAGCCGGTCAAGTAAAGTGCAAAAAGCATAAACATCCCGTACCAAGCCCATCTCTCGAAAAGCTCCATAATATTGGCTACCCAAAAAGCACTGGGGAATTTTTTGAAAATTGTAAAGAATTTTAGCATAGTTTTTCTTTGCTGCAAAACTATAAATTTTATTCAGAAGTGGAATTAATTTGGCAAAATTTACTTAAAAACACGTTTTGTATAATTTGTATTGTAAATTTTCATTATCTTGCACTTGTTATTTAAAAATATAAAAGTATGAAAAGAATATTTACAATTATTTTTGTAGTTTTTGTCATTAATGGGTTTTCACAAGTTAACTTTACTCGTATTTCATTATTTAATGAGGATGACATAAGTATAACAACTTATCGTATTGATGAAAATATAAATATTAATGATAATGATGGTTATGGTTTTAAATTTAAAACGCCTGTAGAGTTTACATCGTTTGCTATCGGTTGGAATTGCAATACCAATAATTTGCTAACGAGCGAATTTGATGTAGAATATAGAGTCCATAAACCTAAACATGGTTGGTCAAAGTGGAAAACAGATGAAGGATTTGTAAATCCTGAAGATACTCAAAATGATTTTTATCAATCTGACTTGCTTTTTGGAATTGATGAATATACTCATGATTCTATTGAGTTTAATGTTTATTGTCCTGAAGGAGAGCAAATTACAGAGCTTTATTTAATCATATTAGATGTTAGTAAAACTATCAATCCTGATATTGATATGAGTAAAGGTACAAACCCAAATCCGAGCAGGGCCTGTCCTCAATTACCTTATATTATACCGCGTTCGGCTTGGTGTGGATCTTATTCGGCATGTTTAAATGCGTCATATACACCTACTTATATTACAACAAATGTAACGCATACTGTTATTCATCATGGAGCAAGTCCTACTTCTTATTCTGATGGATATGCTGTTGTGCGTTCATATTGGAATTATCATGTAAATACGCTTGGATGGAGTGATATTGGTTATAATTATCTTGTTGATAAATATGGTAATCTTTTTCAGGGCAGACGCAATCCTAATGCCCCTAATAGTGATGTAAGGGGAGCTCATGCTGGTTATTCAAATTCTTATTCAATTGGAATGAATTTTTTAGGAGATTCGGATTCGCCAAATACTGCTCCTACAACTCCTCAAATACAAAAATGCTCAGAATTTCTTGCTTGGTGGTTCGATTATAAAGGTTTTGATCCTACATCATCGGCAAGTCTTTTAAATCAAGCTGGTACAGATTGGATATATTTACCTCGTATTTGTGGACATAGAGATGTCAATGCCACAGGCTGCCCTGGTAATGCTCTTTATGCTTTGTTACCAAGTATCAGAACCCAAGCAAATCAAATTATTGCGGATTGTTCTACGCCATCTGATACTGAACCTCCAACTACTGCGATATCTATTAATCGTAAATGGTATAATTCAAAGTTTGAAACTCATTTTTCGGATGCTGACAATACTGGTGGGTCTGGCGTTAAACATAGCTTTTATCAAATTATGGATTACAATGGAATCGAATGGCGTGCTAACGGAAACAATGGCTTTTTTAATGATAATTTTCAAACTGCTATAAATACAGAATGGACAGACTTTAGTGGAAATTGGTCTATAAATTCAAATCATTTATTGCAAACGGACGAAGTTACGACAAATTCAAATATTTATGCAAATATTACGCAGGAATCTGGAGATATTTATTTGTATCATTGGCAACAAAAGATATCTGGAATTGGGTCGAATAAAAGAGCAGGTATGCACTTCTGTTGTAGCGACCCAAGTGCTAGTGGTAGGGGAAACTCATATATGGTTTATTTGAGAGCTGATGCTAATACTGTCCAAATTTATGAATATGATGATAATTCATACACTAATCCAAATGGTTGGTACACCACATCTGATTTTACTATAAATGCTAATCAATTTTTGGATGTAAAAGTAATATTAAACACTATTACAGGTGAAATATCTGTGTATGTTGATAATATATTAGCCGCGAGTGCAATAGATCCAACACCTTTAACTTCGGGAACAGCAATTTCTTTACGTACGGGCGAATGCCAAGTCGAATATGACGATGTTAAGGTTTATAAAGCAAGAGGAAACACAATCGATGTAATTCCTGGATTATCTTCAGAAGCAGATATTAGACATCAAAGTTTAGCCACTACCGAAGAAGCAGGACGAATAAGAACTATTTTAATTGATAATTCAAATAATTGGTCGGCAAGTATTTCAAAAAATGTTTTTACCGATTTTGATGCACCAACAACAAGTATCGCAACAGAGAATAACAACGATTGGCAAACTACTGATTTTACTGCAAATTTTACTGACACCGATGACTTGAGTGGAATAGAAAAAAGTATGTATTGTGTTTCGGATTATGACGGTAGCAAATGGACTGCAAATGCAGAAAGAGGATTTGTTTATGAAAACTTTGATTCGGAAATTGGCACTAATTGGAGTTCGCAAGTTGGTACTTGGATAAATTCTGAAGGAAGTCTTGTGCAAACAGACGAAACAGAAGGAAATACTAATATATATAGTTATATAAAACATGATCTATCAAACAGATACCTTTACGAATTTGACCTTAAAATTGATGGAACTGACATAGATAAACGTGCTGGATTTCACTTTTTTGCAGATGACCCAACTTTAACTAATCGTGGTAACGGATATTTTATCTGGTTCCGTCTTATAACTCAACAATTAGAATTTTATAAAGTTGAGGACGATGTTTTCTCGATGGAAAAAACTTTTGACATTGAATTTAATGAAACGCAGTGGTATAATATAAAACTAATTTTCGATAGAATTAACGGAGATACATTTGTGTATATGGACGATATGTTGGTTGGGGAATATAAGGATGCAAGTCCGTATTTAACTGGAAATTATATCTCATTTAGAAGTGGAAATTCAATTATGTCAGTAGATAATTTAAGAGTTTTTCGATCACGATATCCTGATGTTGATATTAGTATAGGCAACTCGGCAGCAGACATAAGATATGAGAGTATTGCTCCTGAAAATGCAGCTGCTAAAATATATTCAATCGTGCATGATTCTGCTAAAAATTTATCGGCAATTGCAACTTTAAATCAAAAAGTTGACTGGACACCTCCACCTGCTATCGCAACTGTTAATGATGGAATTGCATCTGATATAAATTACACAAGTGAATTTGGTGAAATTTCGGCGAATTGGACATCTGTAAGTGACCAAAATTCTGGAATTATTGCATATCACTACGCAGTAGGGACAAGTCCTGGAGCAACCGATTTTATATCGTGGACAAATAATGGTGCAAATTTAAGTTTTACTGATTTATCGGTAACTCTAATTTTGGGTACGACTTATTATGTTAGTGTAAAAGCAGAAAATGGAGCTGGTTTGTTTTCTGATATTACTGTATCAAACGGTTGTCTTGCGACATTATCAACCGAATGTCCTGACAATTTTTCTGTATGTATTTCTGATACTCCTTTAGCACTCGAAGGAGCAAGTCCGATTGGAGGAGCTTATTCTGGAACTGGCGTTATAGCAGGAGTTTTTAATCCTCAAACTGCTAATATAGGCACACATACTATTACATACTCTTACGATATGCAAACTTGTCAATTCGATATTACAGTAAATGAATTGCCCGTAGTTTCATGTCCCGAAGATATTACTCTTACTGTTGCAGATTCTCCTGTTCCATTACAAGGAGGAAGTCCGGAAGGTGGAGTGTATTCAATAGAAGGAGTACCAGTGTCCTATATAATGCCTGAGGAATATAGTGTTGGAGATTATGAAATAACTTATGCATATACAGACGAAATATCAGGTTGTGTTGCGTTTTGTTATTATATGCTTACAGTTACTCCTTATGTAGATATTCTTGGTTTTGAACAGTCCGATTTTGTGATATATCCAAACCCAAATAATGGAGATTTTACTTTGATAATTTCAAATAATCAAAGCGAAATTGTTGCAGAAATAATTAATATACAAGGACAAGTTTTATACAGTAAAAAAATAAACCCGAATAAAAATAAGGTAGAATTTAGCGGTTTAAATATGAGTGCGGGAATTTATTTCTTAAAAATAAACTCAGATAAACGTGTAAATACTGAAAAGATAATAATTAAATAAAGACAAATACATAAAAACAAAAAGACCTAATAATTATATAAAGAAAAAAAGCTATGTCTTTTTAAGTATTTTTCATGTTGTTAAATAAATTTTATTAAATTTACACTTTAGAAAAAGAGTTGTTATTATGTTAAGAGAAATTGCTTTATTTGTTTTCATGGTATTGTGCCTTATGGGGTATTCACAAGAGAATAATCTTGATGAGTTTGTTGCCGGGCAGCAAACTAAATTAGTTTACGACCAATCAAAGTTAATACAGGCTCCAAATACTAATGTTTTTTTAATCCCTCCTGAGCATTTTGTTGCAGATCCTACTATAAACGGCTTTGTACACCTTGGTTCGGCAACAACTATTCAGATTATTGAAATCCCTGATAAGCCTTATGCAGTAATTGATGAGGCAATGAGTGAAACGCATATAAAATCACAAGGATATACATTTAAAGAGCGGCAAGAAATAACTACTGAAACGGGTAAAAAGTCGGTAATCTATTTTGTTGGTTTTACTTCAAGTGATGTGGAGTATGAACGAGCAATGTTTTTTACAGGCGAACAAAATACTGTATGGATAAATGTAAATTATCCACTTAGTATAAAAAAACTTATTTATCCAGCAGTTGTAGAAACTCTTAAATCAGTACAATAAGCATGAAACAA
The DNA here is from genome assembly GCA_964397745.1 of uncultured Bacteroidales bacterium. Classification (GTDB taxonomy): domain Bacteria; phylum Bacteroidota; class Bacteroidia; order Bacteroidales; family ML635J-15; genus Bact-19. The sequence continues at coordinate 6,506 of CAYNKH010000045.1, forward strand.
ACAATTAAATATTTCATATTATTAATAATTATTATGCAGGGATTTTTAATCTCGGTATTAGCCCAGGACGAAAACAATCTTTTGCATGAGATGTATTATTTTTCACATGATCAAAATATGTGGGGACCCGACTCGGCTTATGGCATAGATGTAAGTCATACTTTATTTGATGTTGAGATTGACGAATCTTGGGGCTTTTCTGAAATTACAGAATTTCTGGGACAGCAATTTGGCGTTGGTATGGATATTGGAATTTATGCCTTATTTCGCTCAGCATTTGAAGCTCATGGGTTTTATTCTGGCAGTTTTAGTCTCGACTATCCAATAGCGGTTACAATGGATTTTCCCGAAGATTTTACTTTCGATTATGGCGGTCCAGCAACAATACATTCTTCTTATGAAGTTACTGAAGGTTGGAATTTAGAAACTACCTTTCCTCCAGTTGGTGTTGTTACTCTTGATCTTGAGTATGAATTTGACCCATTTATGGATATTTTAGTTTGTGTGTTTAGTTGCGATACAATTCATCTGATACCAGCAAGTGTAAATGTGCCATATACGCATGATACAATTCTTCATCTTGATACTGGCGGAGATCCTCCTTATGCAGTTTATCCTTGTTATGTTGGGGATGAGTTGACTTTTTGTCATTCATATACTGACACAATATTAATTGATTTAACAGACCTTTTGGGATTTAACTTTGAACTTTACCTTACTATGCCAAATGTAATTACCGAAGATTATATCGAAGAAGGAACAAATTGTCTGATAGCACAAGGTGAAGATCCTTATATGGACGTAAACCTTGATGTGATTGGTTTTTTATATGTTATGGCGGGGTATATCCCAGAGCCTGAAGGACCACAAATACAAGAAGCTATTGGTTTTTTAAATGATACAATCTCTTATCCGCTTAATACACCGCTTGGAGATATAGTCTTTCAAATTGAATACTCGCTTTTGAGTGTTGATTTTGTAGTAACGAACACATTGCATCAGGATATTTATTTTTGTCCAACAATATGGGCAACTCTTGACTTCCCTGTCGAAATGCCTTATAGTGTAACTGATCCTACAAATGGTGATATTGAAGTTGATAGTGGTTTTGGTGATACTGTTACATTTGCTGTCGGTAATGACTTGACAATACAGTATCCTTGTCACGACTGGGATTCGATGTATGTGGGTTGCCGATACAATATACAACCGACAATTCGTAATCATACTTGGGACAGTATCGCATTCTCATTTGTTATTGAGGCTCTAAGTGCTGAAATTACAATAGTCACACCTTTCAAATCATCAATCGCACCAGCAATAATGCCTGAGTTTACTTTGCCAGGAGAAGAACCTTCGCCTCCAAAGTCTCCTTCTATTGAATATTTGGGATATTATGACGATTCTGAGGCAAAAGATATTGGACCATGGGAAATAGGCCCTTTGTTTGAATGGACTATAAGCCTTGGTTATGTTCCGCTTACGTGGTTTGACCAAACATGGGAACTAATGCATTTTGAAGAAGATATAGTGTTTGATGGAACATATATTAAACCTTACGATAAATCAGAAGTTAACGCTTTGCTATACACTAGTGGAGCGTATTGTTTCGGACAAGCTTATGATTATGTTTATGCTGAAGCACAAAATGGAATACCTCCGTATGATTTCGAATGGTCAACTGGACACACAAACTTTGGTTTGTTTACTGATACAGATAGCATTTTTGCAATTCCTGATTATTATATGGTAACCATAACAGATGATAATAATTGTGAGTCGTACGACTCTATTGCTGTTACAGTAAATCCTCCTCTTTTGCATTCAATTACTGCTACTGATGTTGATTGCCATGGCTTCTTTACTGGTGCTATTCAAACCCAAGTAAGCGGTGGAACTCAGCCTTATTTCTTTAATTGGTCAAATGGAAGTCAGCAGCAAAACCCAATTAATCTTTCATCGGGGTGGTATTATGTAACAATATCAGATTTTGTTAATTGTGCTGTTTATGATACGGTCTTTATTGATCAACCTGCTACTCCAGTAAATATAGTAGATAACACTACACATATTCCTTGTCATGGAACAGATTATGGAGCTATTGATATTACTCTTTCGGGAGGCAGCCCACCATATTTTGTTGAGTGGTCTAGTGGACAAACTTACCAAGATTTGAGCAATCTTCTTGCAGGAATTTATACTGTTTCGGTTACTGATGCAAACAATTGTCTCTGGACGAAAAATATTGAAGTGATTGAACCAGATATGCTAATTACTAACATAAACTCTAACAATATCCCATGCTTTGGATTAAATAATGGAAGCCTAAATGTTGAAGCAACTGGAGGCACACCTCCTTACACATATAATTGGTTTCACGATCTTAATCACAATGCACCAATTTTAACAAATATGCACCCTGGATATTATTTTGTGTCAGTAACGGATGCAAATGGGTGTGCAGACACTGCTAGTGCAACTGTATCCCAGCCCGATGAGCTAATTCTTAATTTTGATATTCGTAATGTTAGTTGTAAAGGTGGACACAATGCCTATATTATTGTTAGCCCACAGGGAGGAGTTCCTAATTATAATCTAGCTTGGAGCAATGGTTATTATTCCGATTCGATTGGAAACCTACCAATAGGCGATTATACAATTACTGTAACTGATAATAATGGTTGTCAAAGTATTGAAACCATTACAATAACAGAACCAACTCAAGGCCTTAACTCAGACTTTATTCAAATTAATAATGTTAGTTGTTTTGGATTTTCGGATGCAAGTTCAAATGTGGCTCCTAATGGAGGAACAGACCCATATCAGGTGGTTTGGGAAGACGGTGTGGTTCAAGAAGAATTTGTAGGCTTAGGAATGCCTGCAAATATTTATTACAATATTACAGTTACAGATATTAATGATTGTATCTATTTTGATAGCATTAAATTTACAGAACCACCTTTGCTTTCACTTACAGGCTCAACGGATTCTGTTGTTTGCGGAGTTTCTGCGGGTAGTGGAACTGTTAATGCACATGGCGGTACAGCCCCATATACATATTTATGGTCAAACAATGAAACAACCATGATTGCCGACAACCTTTCGGTTGGCGAAATTTTTGTAATTGTAACTGATAGTCATTTATGTGTTGATACTTTGTATCTTAATGTTGATAAAACAGGGAAAATATTTGGAACTTATGAAGTTACCCAACAAAACTTGTGTTTTAATGATAGCATGGCAAGTGCTGTTGCATATTTGCCCGAAGGGTTTGACCCTAAAACATATTTATGGTCGAATGGTCAAATAGGAGATGCCGCTGCTAACCTGCATGCTGGAAGATTTCTTGTATTTGCATCTGATAAATATAATTGTACCGACACTATCGAAGTCCTAATTACTCAACCCGACTCTATTAATCCTAATTTTATTCTTACCCAGCCCTCATGTAGTAACGTTTATGACGGTGCAATGGAAGTTTCTCCTACTGGTGGAACGCCAGATTATTATTATTTGTGGGATAACGGAGAAAACACTGATAAAATAACGGGAATAAGAGAGGGAAGCTATATGCTAACTATTACAGACGCAAATGATTGCTCTTTTATTTATTATATTGATTTGCCAGAAGCCGAATATTGCATAAGCATTTACAATACTATTACGCCAAACAATGACGGTGTAAATGATACATGGATTATTGAAAATATCGAACAGTTTCCATTTAATAAGGTTTGGATATTTAACAGAGTTGGTAATGAAGTTTTTTCTGTCGAAAAGTATCAAAATAATTGGGACGGAACATTTAACGGAAAAGACTTGCCCGAAGCTACATATTATTATATAATTGATTTGGGTACGGGAAAAGATTTAATAAAAGGGCATGTAACAATAATTAGGTAAGTATGAGTCTGAATAAATATTTATATATAATAAGCTTGTTTGTGGTTTTTTACGGATTATCAGATGCTAAGCTTAATGCTCAACAATTGCCGCATTTTAGAAATCCATTTTTTAATTTGTACGTTCAAAACCCTGCAACAATTACTCTATCCGATATTCCCGATATTATGTTAGATCATCGTTCACAGTGGATAGGGTTTTCAGGAGCACCAAAGATGTCAACACTTGCAGGCAAATATTTATTCCGAGATGATATGGCCGCTGGTGTTTATATGATGAGTGATAGCTATGGGCTGACACAAAAACTTGACTTTAGTTTAAATTACGCTTATATTTTAAAAACAGAGCAATTCAATTTAAGTTTTGGTCTAGCATGGACAATTACACAATATAAACTCAAAGGCAGCGAGATAAGTGTCTATGATGCTAACGACCAAATAATTAATCAAAACATGGACGATAAAACCTGGAAACCTGATGCAAATGCAGGATTATTTATTTATAATAAAGATTTTTATGCGGGCTTTTCAGTTTTGCAATTATTCAAAACAAAATATTCGTTTTTTCAAACTACTAACGATGTGCCTGGACTGATAAGAAATCATCGACATTTTATTGTCTCGGGAGCATATAATATTGATGTGCAAGACGCTCATAAGTTTTCACCATTTACAAATCTTTATTTTGCAAATTCAACGCCTTTTAAATTTGACTTGGGTGTTAATTATACCTATAATTCATCTTTTCTAAGTTCTCTATTTCTTAGTAAAAGTGATGCTTTAGTCTTTTCAGTGGGGTATAAATATGACCGGTTTTATTTATCTTATTCCTTTGATTTTGTATTAACGAGAATCAGAAACGTAAGTAGCGGAGCTCACGAAATTTGTATCGGAATATATCTATCTCAAAAGCAATCTGCGAAAAGAGATTCGAGTCCTATGTTTTAGATTGAATTATTGACTTTATTAGACACTTGCCTGCCGAAGCGTAACAGTAATACCAATAAATTTCCACGCCAAAATTTTAGTGTTTAATGGTTACAAACATTTTTTACCAAAACTTTCTTTAAAAACCATGCTTCTCGTTCAGATATTATGGTAAAACAGACAACTAAAACATTATTTTTACGTTTTTCTAAAAAATATCAGACACTCTGCTTGATAATTATTGTAAATAAGTATATTTGTGTTTTAATAGTTTACTTTAAAGTTAAAAAATTGTATATACTGTCTAAAATATTAAATCATAATAATAATAGTTGGAAGCAATTAATACATGAAAATTACAATCAGTTTTGTGGTAAGTTTTTAGTACAGTTTTTATTTGTACTTGTTGGCATTTTAATCATATAAATCTAATAAATTATGACTAAAAGTTGGAATTGTAACAATTGTGAACTGTTTTCGTAAAACGTAAAAATGAAAAAACTATTAGTATATATGATTATAAGTCTTTTTGCTGTAAATGTTTTTGCACAGCAAATTCCTTTATATAGTCAATACTTAGAAAATAATTATATTATTAATCCTGGAGTTGCCGGATCTGAGAAGATGTTTTCACCTTTACGTTTGAGTGTTCATAAACAGTGGATTGGAATTCAGGAGTCACCATCTACACAATATGTTTCATTACACCACCGGCTTGCAAATGATATTATGGGTATCGGCGGTTTAATATTTCACGATAGTTTTGGCCCAGTAAGAATGATTGGTGTTCAATCAACTTATGCCTATCATCTTAAAGTCAATAATAAATTAAGAGTTTCATTTGGCTTGAATGCTATTTTTATGCAATATATTATGCGACTAAATCAAGATGACTTTTATGGTTATGAACCTGTTCTTACAAGAGAAAGAACAAGTGTAACTGTACCCGATGCCAGTTTTGGAGCTTATGCCTATTCTAAAAATTATTGGGGAGGCATATCTGTGTCGCATGTGCTTCAATCCAAAATGAAAATTTCGGGAACATGGATAGATGCTTCAAACAAGATGGTAAGGCATTATTTTGCTATGGGTGGTTATAGATTTTCATTTCCTGGACAATACCACCTAGAAATTGAGCCTTCCGTTTTATTCAAATTTACCGAATCAACACCACTGCAAACAGACGTTAATGTGAAAATTTATATTAATAAAAGATTTTATACTGGGTTGTCAGTCCGAGGTGGAGATTCATTTGTTGCTATGTTCGGATTTAATTTTGATGATTATTTCTTTGGCTTGGCTTATGATTTTACATTTAGTGATTTATCAACCCATACCGTAGGATCACAAGAGTTAGTTTTTGGTTGGAATCTAGGAATAAGTTCATCGCAAGGGCATGCTTTTTATTAAAATGCAAAATTAATCGAATAATATTTTGTTTGTAATAAAAAATGCTTTAAATTTGTAGATAAGTGTATTTTGTTATTAGTTGATATAATTTATATAATCTCCTTATTATGAAAAGATTTTTACTAATATTTGCTTTGTTAAGTTTTGCTTTGGTAAGTATATTACAGGCACAACAGTTACCGCTTTATAGTCAGTACATGATGAATGATTTTTTTATAAATCCCGCAATTGCTGGTAGCAAAGATTATTCGCCTGTCTTACTCAGTGTTCATAAACAGTGGATAGGGATTGATGATTCACCTTCGACTCAAACCTTAAGCGGACATACAATGCTTTCAAACAACAACGTTGGTATTGGTGCAATTATTATTAACGATGGTTTTGGACCCGAAAGTCATATAGGCTTGCACGCAATTTATTCATATCACTTTCATATTGATAGGTTAAATAAAATCTCCTTAGGATTATCTGCAATTGCATTCCAATATAAAATGGATCAAAGATTCTTTAACTTAACTATTTATGATGATCCTGCTATTACATATATGGTGGAGAAAACTATTGTGCCAGATGCTACTTTTGGCGTTTATGCTTATGGGAAAAAATATTATGCAGGTATTACTGCGGCTCAACTTTTTCAATCAAAATTAAAAATTAACAGAAATCTTGACGATAATACAATGGTAAGGCACTATTTTGTAATGGGAGGTTATAAATTTACTTTTCCAAATTCCCCCCAACTCGAAATTGAACCCTCTGTTTTAATGAAAATGACAGAAGTTACCCCGCCCCAATTTGATGTTAATCTCAAGTTTTATTATAATCAAGATTATTGGTTCGGAATGTCGATTAGACCAGGTGATGCTTTTATAACTGCTATTGGATTTAAACATAACCAATACTATTTCGGATATGCTTATGACTTTACATTCTCCGATTTGTCGGGATATACTTTTGGCTCTCAAGAAATTATATTTGGAATGAATATAGGCGAAAATGTTAGGCGTAGTCGTAGCTTCTTCTAATGTTTATTGTATAGTTGAAGCTAAATCTGCGTAAGTGACTCTAAACCTGGTGTTTAAAGGGGCTTGGAAAATGAGTTTGTAGTAGAAAACTTACATTAATAAGTACAAATTTGAATGCTTCAAGTATGAAAAAAACAATGGTTTTATTACTAATTTTAATAGTATTTGGAAAGTTGTATGCTCAACCTAAATACGATTCTATTGGATATTTTTATGAGTATCAAAACAATTGGGCAATGGTAGAACTCAATAATAAATTTGGATTTATCAATAACAAAGGTAAAGAAATTGTAAAACCTATTTACGATTCTATTGGACAATTTTATGAATATCAAAATAATTGGGCAATGATAAAGCTTGATAATAAACTTGGATTTATTAATAATAAAGGTAAAGAAATTGTAAAACCTCTTTACGATTCTATTGGACAATTTTATGAATATCAAAATAATTGGGCAATGATAAAGCTTGATAATAAACTTGGATTTATTAATAACAAAGGTGACGAAATTGTAAAACCTCTTTACGATTCTATTGGACATTTTTATGAATATCAAAACAATTGGGCATTGGTAATAATAGACAACAAGCAAGGTTTTATAAACACCAAAGGGAATTTTATTCCAAAGGAAGATTAGAAAATAGTTTCCTGAGACCATAGGGCAAAGAAATACACAAAATAACTGAGGTTTTAACCAGCGTCAATTATCTTATTTAATTCAGAAATATATTGCAGGATTTCCTCTTTGCCAATTCCTTTTACTGATGAAGATACGAATATTTTTGGGAGATTTTCCCAATATTTAAGAAGCTCCAATTTATAGTCCTCAAGATTTTTTAATAGTATATTTGTTTTAAGTTTATCGCTTTTTGTAAAGATTAAACTAAAAGGAACAGCATTATTACCTAAGTAATTAATAAATTCGATATCTATATTTTGAGCAGGATGCCTGCTGTCGATAAGTACAAAAAGAGATACTAGATTTGTGCGCTTTAAAATGTAACTTTCGATTATGCTTTTAAATTTGGCTCTCATAGTTTTAGGCATTTTTGCATAACCATAGCCTGGTAGGTCAACCAAGTACCATGATTTATTTATCAAAAAATGATTTATATGCTGAGTTTTACCAGGAGTTGACGAAGTTTTGGCTAGTCCCGAATTATTTGTGAGCATATTTATTAATGATGATTTGCCAACATTTGATCTGCCAATAAAAGCATACTCGTTAAGGTTTGCTTCAGGGCATTTCTTTAAATCTGTATTTGACATTAAAAATTCTGCGGTTTTGATTTGCATGATTTTATTTGTTAGTGATTATTCCTTCAAGAAAATCATAAAGTTTCTCTTCGTTGTATGGCTTTGCTACAATATTCATTTTATTGTCAATTATAATCATCCAGGGGCTTGCAAAAATGGCGTAATCAACTGCAATACTGCCATTCCAACCGTCACATTGGCAAATTATTTTCCATGGTAGTTTATTCGCTTTTAGATAATTGTCTAATTCATTCTTATCTGAATCTAATGATATTGCTACAATATCCATATTAGCCTCGTTAAAAACAGATTGAGCTGCTGCTAAGCGAGGTAAAATTACTTGACAATGAGAGCAATGTGTTGACCAAAATACTAATAGCGTATAATCGGTTTCCATTTCAGATAAGGTATAGTCATCGCCTTTTTGGGTTTGCGATAATATATCTGGAGCCGTTTCTCCTATAGCTAATTTTGTATTATTATTTATGCGTAGTTTTAAATTGTCGTTACCATCGCTACAGAGATCAGCATATTCTACACTGAGTTTATAAGCTGCCTCATTAAGCGAAAGAGATTCAAGTCCTGATAAAATGTACTCAAACACATAATAAAATATAATCGGCTCTCCAAAGAAAATCTCATCAAGAATCACTTTTGCAGCATTATAATAAACGTCTTGGTTGTTGCTTTTATACAATTTAAAATAATTAAGAACTAATTGGGTGTAAGCGTCAGAGTTTAACAAATCGATATCATCAATTGAATAAAAATTAAAGTAGCTTTTTTTTAGATATTCGAGTTTTTCATAATCATTGAATTTTCTTGGTGCAGTTAGTACTTTAAAATTACTTAAATATCTTCCTACAAAGCTTTCTGGATTAGATTTAATTACTTTTTCGATGTTTTTATTCTTGAGTTGCTTTTCTTGTTTTAATTCCTTTTCTATTCTATTGTAAAATTTACCAGTTGGATATATCTCCAATAATTGCGTCAAAACGTCAATTTTGTAATCAAAGATATAGTTCTCAATTAGATAGGAGTATAGTTGAATGTTTTCGTCTGATTTTAATACCTCAAGATTGTATTGTGGATTTTCAGGTTTGGTTCTAATATGAATATCTTCGCTGTTGTATATTATGTCAAAATAAGTTTGATTTTCTAGGTATATTCTGTACAAACCTTTTTCTTCGGTGGTAAACTGAAAGTGGAAGTTTCCGTTAGTTCCTGTTCGTACAGTGGAAATAAGTTTACTTTCTTCACCAAATTGCTCGCAAATATTTAGTTCGCGATAAGGATATTCGTCAATTACTCCTGTAAAACTATATTGTGCCCAATTGGCAAGCGATGCCAGTAATAATATATTAATCAAAAATGCTTTTATCATCATTAAATATTTAGCAATAAAAAAAGGCTGTTTAAGGAATTTCCTTTACAACCTGAGTTCGACATAATTTTTAAAGTTCAGATTGATGTAACATGTTGAAGATTAAGGCCAATCGATGAATAATATCAAGATATTATGAAGAGATTTAACGAAAATATTCAGCATTTTACACAAAGCTATTAATTAAATGTTTATAAACAGCAATTTTTAATCCTACTATTTCTAAGCGTTCTGAACTCAAATATTATATCTAATTCAGGTTTGTGTTTGTACAGCCTTGCAAAAGTAGTTTTTATCTTTTATTTTTTACACGTTTCGCACCATAATTTCTTCACTTCGGTATTAACAAAAGTTTGGACAGATAGTTTATCGCCTTTGAAAAGATCGCAGAAGAATTTAGAGTCGTGTTGTTTTATTTTGTTCATAGCGTGATAGAAACTTTTTGAATGTACTCTGTACTCGACTTTTGAGCAAGCCGTAGCATAAGATGTCAAAAGCACAAATGGAACTTGGTCATCAAAAATCCAAGGCTCAAGTAATTTCACAGCATATTCGTAATCACCGTGATTTATGAATATTGATGACAATTTTAAGGAGTTTTCCCAAGTCAACTCTTCAAACTTTATAATTTCCTTAATTTTATTTACGCTTTTTGTAACTAGTGGGTGGTCATATCCTAAAGAATCTTTGTAAATGTCCATTATCTGATATTGTAGTTCAATATTTAGCAAATCAATAAGATCTACATTAATAGGTGTATTATAGAGTCTATTTATTCTTTCTTGAGTTTTACTAGTATAATCTTCATTTTCAAGATTTAGCAAAGTAACTTCACACAATATGTCGTTATATTCAACATAAATATTTTCTTTGTCTAAAGTGTTTAGATCATCGATTTTCTCAAGATATACTTCATCTAAAACGTCTTCAAAAATAAATTGTGTTAGCCAAATTTTATTCATATTAAGACCAACATAATCTTTCCCTTGTGGGATTCTCATATCGGAGACTGCATTTTCGTCATATAGCCCTTCGACTACTCGTTTGAGAATGTATTTTTGGATAGCAAGAGCTTTATTGAATTGTTGTGCTTCAACCGCTTTGTTAAATTGATCAACAACATATCTTTGTTCTTTACCGTCGGAGAGGTCGTAAGTAACCCAAATAACTATATCAGCATATCGATGTTGTTCAAGTAAAAACTCCATTTCTTTAGCATGATTATTTACATATGCGATGGCTTCTTCAAAACCCATTTGACAAATTTCATCGTAAATTGTGCCTTTAGCATCATTCTTTAGTGCTTCAAAATTACTTGCAGTAACAATTGAGTCAACTATACTTGCATTTTGGTTTTTTTCAAAGGCTTTAACAATGCTTTGAGCTCTTCTTTGTTGCAGAGTTTGGTTTGCTTGTTGTGTGCCTTCTAGCGAAGAGTATGCTGCTATGTATATCTGATTAATGATAAAATCGGGTTCGTTTAGAGCTTTAAGTACAGGAATCATATCTTCAGCGTGATAATCATACTTTGCCTGTTCAAAAGGAATACGGAATTTAAGCTCGGTGCTTGTAGCAGTGGGAGCATATTCTGGTACACCAGTAGTAATTGTGTCTGGCAAAATTCCAATTTCAGGAACAAAATCATAAAACTTATCATCAACATAAGAAGGAGGCACGTTGTAACATACCGATTTATCTTTTATAATCATTAAATTAAGTTCTACATCTTCAGGTCTAAATTCTATGGGTAGTTCTCCTAAGATAACCTCAAGCTTAGTAACTTTGTCTCTACGTCCTTCACCAGGCGCGATATTCTTTTTATATATTTTTTTTGACCATACACGTTTTGTCATATAGCCAATGTTTACATTTGAGTAGTCAGCAATGTTTTGTCCACGGCAATTATCAAATTGTTCTTTTTGCACAATATCGACTGCTAATCCGTCTTTTTTGCCTCTTAAAAATCTTCTAAATTTTCTAAGATCGTTATATTTAAAAACAATTTCGCCATTGTCATTTATTGACAAGCTTTCTTGCAAATCCATGAAATTTGGCATTTTTCGTCCAACTTTTTTACAAGCACGCTCATCATAAGGCTTTAAACCATATTTTTTTGTTGTAACTGGTACTGTGAGCTCTCCAGCTACATCGCCAGAGGGTAAAAATGAAGCATAATTTCCAACATACATAGAAATAAACACTTTTTTACCTGATTCTTCAACTCTACCAGAGACACCAGCAAAAAAATACTTTTGTGAAAATAAAATTTTAGAGTATTTGCTGTCTGCCCATTTTTGAACAACCTCATCTGCAAGAGCATCGTAACTAATATATTCGTTAGATATTTTTATTGTGTTTCTTGATATAACCTCATCACCTATTCCAGTGCCACCGACAGCAATAAGTCTATCTCTAACGGTCTTATAGCGTCCACTACCTTCAAGGCTTGCTTTGGAGTCTTCGGCCATCATAATTGCATGCTCTCGTGCGGGACCCATTAAAAAGTCACTGGCTTCGTAACCTTCCAAACCAATCGAATCCATATAAGAGTTTAACTTGTAAAATAGGACATCTTGAAACAATTTGTCGTTAAATGATGCAGCATCAATAGGATCACTACTATAGATGTCTCCATCCATAAATGTTTTTTGTGCTTGCAAATTCATTGATATTACAAGCATAACGAGCGTCGAGAAAATAAAAAACCTTTTCATTTATGTTAGTAATTTGGTT
>CAYNKH010000046.1:0-7531 GCA_964397745.1 uncultured Bacteroidales bacterium
GCTGATAATCAAGTGCAGATCAGGAGTTCTAAAATTTGAATAAACAAAAACATTCGAATTAAAAATTATGAACCAATTCTTTTGTATTATTAACCTGAGCTCGATATAATTTTTGAGTTTAGGACTCTTAGAAATAGTAAGATTCTATTAAAAAGGACTTTCTTCGATTGCTTTTTCTAAATCTTTTGCCATTGAGATAAAATCATGTACCGATAATTCTTTAATATACAACAGCCCATGAGTTGCACGAATTAAAGGATGTTCATTTTCATAGAAGAAATCTTTTCCTAAGAGTAATTGGATTTGTTTGAGTTGATTTACCCAAATTTTTTGAGTTAATTCATTAAACTTCCCATCATACTCAAAACTTGGAAATGATGCTTCAACTTGACTCATATAGCTTGCAGAAAATGAATTTTCGAGAACATTCAATGAGTTTAATGAGACTGGAACAATAATATCAGCATCCGAAGGCTCAAATTTAAACCAAACGTTTCTATATCCGATAATTTTAAGATGCGAAAGGTCTTCTTCTTTTTGCCACTCTTTTATTGCACCTGCAATTGCTTGTAAGACTTTATAATGCGTGTCTGGACCGCTTCCTTCGGGATCCATAGCCAAACTAATAATAGACGGTTTATGTTTTCTAAATTCCTCCAATACAGGAAGCATATCGCGATTCTTTTCGGGTAATTCTGTAAAAATGTCTCCTTTGTAAAACCCCAATCGTAAATGATGTATATTTTTAATTGGAATACCAAAATGTGCCCATACAAGCTCTTCTTCAAACTCACGAATCATTCCTTTCATTTCTTGAATCTTAGGTGAGTTTTTTGCTCCATCATAACTACTCTCTAAGGCTAATATTATTTCATCTATTACAGAGTTTAAATGCAACTTATCCTTTATATCCCATATTCCAACTATAGAACGAATTACTCGATGGCACAATCCTCTTTTCTTACCATGCTCATTTCTACTTGCAACAGATCCAAGAAAATGATATACGTCTTTATTCCATTTCTTCTTATATCCACTTTCAAAAAAATCAGCATAATCTAACATCTGAACTTTACCTCTTCGAATAAAACTTTGACATTCTTTCAACACTTCAATTGCAAAATGATTGGTAACAGCAGTAAAACCCGAAGTTAAAACAGAGAAATGTATTTCGTTTTTTGCTGATCTAATTTGACGATTAACATAAGGCATAATACCCAACATAATATCATCGTGATGAGGGCCCGTATGATAAATAATCTTATCGTCTTCGGTATGCATCCCCTTATACAACTTGGCTTTAATCGACTCGATGACAGACTGAACAGTATCTAGATTTAAATTTGGGATTTTACTGGTAAAAGGGTCGTTCGTAAGATCTTGGATTGTCAAATGATGGGCATATTTATTAAGTTTTTCGCAAAGCTCAATTATTGATTTTTCTGTTTTTTCATGTGTCCAATCACCTATATCGTAATATCGATTAATACTGTCTGACAATTTACTTGCAGCACCTTTTGTAAGATAAAATCTACTGTTTTTTTGACGCTGAAGAACTGTTGCTGGATAAACTGTATTTGGACCACTTTCAAGAGATTTTTTTACAATTTCGGCCTTAGCCTCACCTGCAGCAAAAATTATAGAAACTGCATCTGGATTATAAGTAATTGTGTTTAACCCTATTGTAATAACAAGTCTATTTCTGGATATTTCGATTCCTCCTAAATCACCTGCTGCAACCGCCTGAGTTTCAAAATTAGTTTTTGTTAAGCGTGTAGTTGAATAATGGTCTGAGCCGCGAGTGTTAAACGCAATATGACCATCAGGGCCTATTCCTCCCAAAAAGAAACCTATTCCTCCTTTATTTCTAATTTGTTGTTCATAATTAAAGCACCAATTATCAATCATAAAAATTGATTTTTGCTGTAGTCTTTCAAGATATGTATTTGGTTCACGAAATCGCAAGGATAAATCTATTGTTGCATCAGGAAATACTTGCGAATAATGTTTGTTTTTTACTAAAGGAATTAAATCAGCATTTATAAATTGAGCTTTTTTTACATCCAAGCCTAAACCATTGATATAGTATTTCATAACATAATTGTGAAAACTATTGTGCTGTTCTGGACTAATGGGATAAAACTCGTCAATTTGAACAAATTGCAAACCTCGTAAATCTGGTTTATGCATATCTCCCAAACCATACTGCGAACGAATTTCTTTGCTTTTTGCTATATTCCAATTTTGCAGAAAAAACTGTATGTATTTAATAAAATACTCTGGAGTTTTACCAGTTGGCAAACTAATAACAGCTTCAGGATTTTCATTAACCCATTCTAAAAAGCGAAGTGAGGTCATAAGTCCTAAATTTGGAAAATTATCAACCACTATATATGGGATTTTTGTTCCTAACTCACTGACATCCGATAAGTTAAAAAAAGCTTGTTCGACTTTAGATGTAAATTTATTGTTCATTTTTAATCAAATTGTTTTTATAAGTAACGTTATTACGGGAAATTATTGTGAGAGCTAACAAAAAATCAAACATTAAATGGGATAGTAATTGTTTTTTCATATTGTTCATTTTTATACAAATTTACAAAATATTAAATCAATTTGATATGTCGTGCGAATTTCTGTAACAAAAAAACACAAGTACCTCCATTACTTTTCACCCTTATCCGATGCCAGTTTTTAGTTTTTTCGCTATTTTGGGAGGTTCAGTGGTAGCAACTTTGAACAGTTTGGTCAAAATATAATTGCATTTTCATTTTGCAAACAAAGTGTGATTTCACATTTATACGCTTAAAATAAATATTTTTTAGTATGGTAAAATGATTTAAACTTATTAAGTTTGTAAGGTAATTGTAATTTTAACATAACAGCAACTAAACACCTAATTATGAGCAACTTAGATTCGTACAATTTTGAAGGTAAAAGAGTATTGTTAAGAGTGGATTTTAATGTCCCCATAATTAATGAAGATAGAGACAGTATTGATGATACACGAATAAGGTTATCATTACCAACTATTCAAAAAATCTTATCAGAAAACGGTTCAATAGTTTTACTTACACATTGGGGACGGCCAAAGGGGCAGTATGAAGAGAGCCGTTCGTTAAAACACATATTGCCAAATATTGAAAAGTTAATAGGACGAAAAATAAAGTTTTGCGAGAATCCTGTTTCGGCGGAAACACAAAAATGTGCACAAACGCTTGCTTCAGGCGAAATTATGCTACTTGAAAATCTTCGATTTTTTAAAGAAGAAATTGATGCAGATGAACAATTTGCTAAAACATTATCTAAATTAGGTGACTGTTATGTAAATAATTCTTTTGGTACTGCCCATAGAAATCATGCCTCAACTGCTGTTATTGCCAAGTTTTTTCCTTACGATAAAATGTTTGGGTATGTTTTTGAAAGTGAATTAAAAAAACTTGACAAACTTACAAAAAATGCAGAGTCGCCGTTTACTCTAATGATTGGTGGAGATAAAGTGACTTCAAAAATAGGTATTGTTGAAGCTTTGTTGCCTAAAATCGACAACTTGCTTATTGGTGGCGGTATTGCATTTACTTTTGCAGTTGCTAAAGGATATAATGTAGGCAATTCTCTTGTCGAGGCCGACTATATTAGTGTTGCTAAAAGAATACTCGAGACTGCCGAAAAACTAAATGTAAATATCCAATTACCGGTCGATTGCTTAATTGCAGATAAAAATGGAAATGATGCAAATATCGAACACTGTGAGTTTTCAGAAATTCCTGATGGCTGGACAGCTTTAGATATAGGGATTAAGACGGTAGATGTTTTTGCAGAAATTATTGAAAATTCTAAAACCTTATTATGGGATGGTCCTTTAGGCGTTTATGAAATGCCACATTTTTCTTACGGAACACTTAAACTTGGGCTTTCGGTGGCAAGGGCAACCGACAAAGGCCTTTATTCTGTAGTTGGCGGTGGTAATACAATTGCAGCACTTAATAAATACAGTCTTGCACACAAAATATCGCATATAAGTTCGGCTGGAGGAGCCTTACTTGAGTATTTTGAAAAGAAAAATTTACCCTCAATAAAAGCGATAATTGAGTCTTTTAGCATTGATGATTATAATTTTTATGGCAAAAAAGCACTCATCAGAGTCGATTTTAACGTACCTTTGGACAACAACAACGAAATTGTTGATAATACACGCATTATTACTGCAATACCAACTATACGAAAAATTCTTACCGATGGTGGGTCTGTAATCCTTATGACACATCTTGGCCGCCCTAAAGGAGAATACGAAGAAAAATATTCAGTCAAACATATCGTACCGTACCTTTCAAAAACTCTTGAAACCACAGTTAAGTTTGCACCCGATTGTATTGGCAAAGAAGCTTACGAGATGTCAAAAAATCTGAAGCCTCGCGAAGTTATGATACTTGAAAACCTAAGATTTAATCCTCTTGAAACAAAAAATGATGAGGGTTTTGCTAAAAAACTTGCGGGTTTAGGTGATGTTTATATTATGAATGCGTTTGGAACCGCACACAGAGCACATGCCTCAACGTATATGATTGCTAAATTTTTTCCTGATGACAAAATGTTAGGGTATCTTGTCGAAAGTGAAATAAACAATATAGACAGAGTACTTTATAAAGGCGAAAAACCTTTCACTGCAATTATCGGAGGATCTAAGGTTTCTACAAAAATTGATATTATCAGAGCGTTGATGGAAAAAGTTGATAATCTTATAATTGGTGGAGGTATTGCATTTACTTTTATTAAAGCTATGGGTGGCAGTATTGGAGATTCATTGATAGAAGAAGATTATGTATCAGTAGCATCGGAAATACTTGAACAAGCCATGCGTACAGATGTTAAACTCTATTTGCCAATAGATTGTGTTATTGCAAATAAATTTGATAATAATGCACAGATAAAACATTGTAAAATAAACGAAATTCCCAAAGGCTGGATGGGCTTAGATATTGGTATTAAATCAGCAGAAACATTTAATAAAATTATCGAAAAATCTAATACTCTATTATGGAATGGACCAATGGGAGTTTTTGAGATGGATCATTTTTGTAATGGGACGATAAAAATGGCTCTTGCTATTTCTAGATCAACAGATTTTGGAGCATTTTCTCTTGTTGGAGGAGGCGACAGCATAGCAGCACTTAATAAGTATGGGCTTGCTCATAAAATATCTTATGTTTCGACAGCCGGAGGGGCACTTCTGGAGTACATCGAAGGCCGAGAATTGCCGAGTCTTAAAGCTACACGTAGCAGATTATAAGTGGATTAGTAGATACAAACATGCTCAATTAGTGTACAACAAACCAAAAATAAGTACTAATACGTAATTATACGTAATTCTATCAAATAACGACAAATATACACAATAAAATAAATTGGAAGTAAGAAAATTTCTTACTTTTGCTCTCATTAATCATTATTATTGTAATATGAGAAAATTTCTTCTTTTGTTTATAGGGGCATTACTTATTCATTTTGCATTATTTTCACAAACAGTATTATTAAGCGGTAAAGTTATTGATAAAGACAACCAAGATGCCTTATATGGTGTAAATATTATTATAACTAATGCAGATGAGTTGCTCACCAACAGTAAACAATTAGGAACAACAACGGATTTTGACGGCAATTATAGAATCTCATTATACCCTGGCTCTTACATTGTGAAATTCATTTATATTGGATATGAGGAAATATCTAAACCCATAGAATTAGAAGTTGGGAAACCAATTGTTTTAGATATTGAAATTTACCAAAAGGCAGAGATAATCGACGAGATTGTTGTTAGTGCCAGTAAGTATGAGCAAAAACTATCAGAGATAACGGTCTCAATGGAGATAATTAAGCCTTCAACTATAGAAAACAACAATTCATTTGATATGTCGGATGCCCTAAATCAGGTTGCAGGAGTAGATATAAATGATAAACAGCCAAGTATTAGGTCAAGTACAGGCTGGAGTTATGGTGCAGGAAGTCGTGTAATGATTTTGATGGATGATCTCCCAATTATGTCTGCCGATGTTGCCGATGTAAAATGGAATTATATTCCCGTTGAAAACATTTCGCAAGTTGAGGTCGTCAAGGGTGCAAGTTCTGTGCTTTTTGGATCTTCAGCTATAGGTGGAGTTATTAACATTAGATCTGCTTATCCTACCGATAAACCAGTAACTAAAATTAGTTACTTTAACGGCATCTATGGATCTCCAAGAACTGAAAGTTTTAAATGGTGGGAAAAGGAATTTTATAATGGCAATAACAGTAATTTTAATGTTTTGCTTAGAGATGAGGTTTTTTATTTTGTACGAAACCCAATGTATTCAGGAATAAGTTTTTCACATAGTCAGAAGTTCGATAATCTTGACCTTACTATGGGAGGCAACCACTTTATTGACGAGGGCTACAGAGAAATGGATTTTGAAAAGCGTAGTAGATTTAATGCAAATATTCGTTATCGAAGTAAAAAAATAAATGGTCTTGCTGTTGGTCTTAACACCAATTTTATGGCAATTGATATGAGCGACTTTTTTATGTGGGCTTCAGATACAACCCCTTATCTTGCCAACACATCATTAGGTGCTATTGTTCCAACGCAAGGATATCGAATGAATATTGATCCATTTATTTATTATTACAAACCTAACGGTTCTAAATATAGCCTAAGAACAAGATATTTTAGGACAGAAAACGTAATGCCAACCGATACATCAAAAAATAGTACCGCACACAGTTACTATATGGAGTATCAATATCAAACCGTACTTGCCGAAAAGTGGAATCTTGCTGCCGGAGCTGTTTACGCACCCAGTACTGTACAAGCAAATTTGTTTGGCGATCACTACAGCACTAACCTTGCAGTATATACACAATTAGACGTTAGGTTTGGCAGACTTAAAGCAAATGTTGGAATGAGAGGTGAGTATTTCCTTCTTGACTCTATACAGACAGAATCAGCCTTTAATATTAATATGGGAGATAATAGTCTTGAAATCCCTATTCGCCCTGTTTTTAGAGCTGGTGTAAATTATCAAGCAGCAGAACGAACGTTCTTACGTGCCTCTTTTGGACAAGGATACAGATTCCCATCAATTGCCGAAAAATATACTGCTACTGCTTTAGGAATGGTTAACATTTTACCTAACCCTAGATTAATTCCCGAGAGTGGTTGGAGTACAGAAGTTGGAGTAAAACAAGCGTACAAACTCGGTAGGTGGAGAGGTTTTGCCGATTTAGCCATTTACAATCAAGACATTAATGACATGATGGAATTTACATTTGGAGTGTTTAACCCATTAACTTATATGCCTTTTCAAGTTACCGATACTGTGGACCGTGAAATCGGTTTTCAATCACAAAACTATGGAGATGTTCGTATTCAAGGATTTGACCTTTCTGCTACTATTGGAGGTAAACTAGGAAAGAATATTCTTACAACTATGGTAGGTTACACTTTTAATGATTCTCGTTTAAAAGAAGGAATTGATACTACTACATCAAGTTTATC
>CAYNKH010000046.1:7631-19083 GCA_964397745.1 uncultured Bacteroidales bacterium
GAGGCTGCTTTTACTGCCAATCCAACAATTACAACAGCTGGCACGCCAATTACGTTTACAGATCAAAGTACCAATAACCCAACATCTTGGATTTGGACTTTTGAAGGAGGCACTCCACCTACAAGCACAGACCAAAACCCAACAGTTACTTATGCCACACAAGGAGTTTATGATGTTAGTTTAATTGTTGCAAATGAGGGTGGTTCAAGTGAGATAACACAAACAGATTATATTACTATTGATAATGGCACAAGCGTGAGCAAAAGCATGTATCAAAAAGTCAAAATCTATCCTAATCCAGCTTCGCAACAAATAACAGTAGAAGCAGAGAATCTTATTTCGGTATCAATTTTAGATATGTTAGGCAAAGTTGTTTTGTCTTTAAATGCAAATAACCCAAAAGAAGTTATTGATATAAGTGGACTTGGTAACGCAAATTACTTTGTTAAAATAACTACTGCTGAGGGCGAAATTACAAAAAGCATTTCAATAAAATAATCCTTAATATTACAAAGAAGGGGAGGTTATTTACCTACTCTTCTTTTTATTAGTTCTGCAATTGGTGCAATACCAGTATGGGAGTTTTGCTCAATAGCCTTTAGAACAGCACCACCTCCAGTAAAAATATAATAATTAGGACTATCCAAAGCCATAATATAAAGACCTGGGAGCAATCGTTTTAATTCCTGCATTGTATCGCCCCCACCATATAGTTTAACTGCCTCTGGATTTTCGTCGATAAGAGTGTCGAGTGCAATTGTGCCTTCATTAAAATATGGTGTAAAACCCATGACTGCATTAATAAATACAGTTCTTGCTTCATGAAAAATGGTTTTTACATGTTCATCCTCAAATGATTTAGGATCAACGTCAAGGAAATAGTTAAAAGCTTGACCTTTTTGGAATTTTCGAATATCATGCACTCTATATTTACCGTTTTCTTTTGCTCCTAATACATCCGATTCGACAATAAATGGTAATTCAACTATTTTATTTGGGTATTTTTTGGCAAACTCTACAAATTCTCCTGCAAGTTCAATATCTCTACTGCTAAGACCTTTAACAGATATGCCATATTTTGCACATAAATAAGCATTATACATTACGCCCCCAAGTATTAAGTTATCTGCTTTTTTTAAAAGAGCGTACAAAGGTTCAATTTTTGTGTCAAACTTACTTCCAGCCACCACAGCAAGAAAAGGTTTGTTGGCGTTAAAAAGTCTTTCGAGATTTTTAATTTCTTTTTGCACTAAATAACCTGCATACGAGGGCAAATATTTATTAATTCCAACTGTTGAAGCGTGAGGTTGCCAACTTCCAAAAGCGTCATTAACGTAAATATCTGCCAATCCAGCAAGTTGGTTAGCAAATCTGTCCATTTCTACTTCTCCAGCTTCTTCGCCTTTAAACCAACGTGTGTTAGGCAAATAAATGGCATCAATTTCACTGTTTTTAAGACGTTTTATGGCGTGATTAATATTGGTTTCAATACTTAAATATCCTTGGTCTTTATGCGAATAAAACTCTGGCACTTCAATGTCAATATGAAGTTTATCAATTAAATAATCAACAATGGGCTGCACTGAGGTTTTTTCATCAATACTAATATGCCCAGTTTTATTGTCTTTTGGTCGTCCAACATGAGTCATTAATATTATTTTTCCTCCTTTTGCAAGAATGTGAAATAATGTTCCTATTGTCGCATCTATTCTATAGGGGTCGTGTATTACGCCTGCTTTTACAACATTGTGGTCGACTCTTACTAAGACGACTTTGCCTGTTAAATCGGCATTCTGTATTAGAGGTAATTTGTTTTCCATAAAAAAATTAGTTTTGTGCAAAATTAATAAAAAAACACCATAATTACTAAAAAAACAGAATTATGGTGTTTTTGTTTGTTTACTCAAAGAGGGCTATCTTAAAAGAGTAACTTTTCCAGTTTTTATATATTCGTTACCATAAAGGTCAATAAAACTAAGCACCCAAGAGTAAACGCCTTCTGGGCATTCCTTATCTTGGTATCTCCCATCCCATTCTTCAGAATATAGTTCTGAGAAGAAAACAGTTTCCCCCCAACGATTATAAACTGCAAGAGAGTATGTCTCAGTATTGACACCATCAACGATAACTTTAAATGTTTCGTTTAAGTCGTCATGGTTTGGAGTAAAAGCTGTCGGGGCATAAACTGCCAACTCATTCGACACAAATATATCTACACCTGTAGAGTCGGTACAACCATAAAGCGATGTTGTTTGCATATTCACATGATAGTTACCAGGTAATGTAAAAACATGACTTGGGTTTGCCGCATTGCTCTCAGTTCCATCGTCAAAATTCCAATTATAGAAGAAGCCACCCTCAGAATAGTTAGTAAAGTAAACTATTGGAGTTGCCATAGTAATATTTGTACGATTTGCTCTAAACTCGGCAATAGGAATTGGGAATACTGTAATTGCAACAGTTGTATCAATACTACAAGATTGATCTGAAACAATTTCTAATCCTACATGGTAAGTTCTTGCATTATAAAATGTATGTGTCGGATGTTTGTCAAAAGATAAGTTTTCGAAGTCCCCTTCATCAAAATTCCATATATATCTCTGTCCAACATTAGGACTATTTTCATGGAATTGTACAGTTAGAGGAGTACAACCATTTGTTGGATCGGCACTAATGTTAACAGGAGGTAAAGGATATGTAAACAATGGATAATTTACTATAATACTATCATATCTACAGGAATCATATGCTAAAAACTCGAAAACAGAATCATTAGCAACACTTACCGAAATTGGAAGTGTCATTAGGGAATCATTAAGATACACTTGAGTTCCTTCCAGTCCTCCTCCGCCAATCATTACATCAAAGTTTACAGTATCTCCAGGACAAACGGTATCTCTGTCGGCAAACACCTCCAAAACTAATGGTTTAAGCACACTTACAGTTATTTCTACTTGTTCACTTACACAATTAGCTGCATCTACAATATGTGCAGTATATGTATTTGTTTCGGTAGGATTTACTAATGTAGTCATACCATTATCATCATTACTCCAAACAATAGTATAAGGAGGAACACTTCCTGTGATTATTCCTATTCCTATTTCTGTGGTTTGTCCATAACAGATAGTTGGATTATCCATTGCTTGAATATAGAATGGGTCTGGTTCTAATACATCAAATGTCATACTATAGTGGCAATAGTTTTGATCTGTTGCTGTAACTGTATATGTACCAGCTTCGACACCCACTAAATCTTCTTGCCAACTACCGTTATTCCATTCAAAATTATATGGTGGTATTCCGCCTGCCACAGTTATGTACACATTTCCATCATCGCCCCCATTACATGTTACATTATTACCTGTAATTGTACCAACCATAGGAGCATCTGCTTGGAAAATTTGCACAGTGTCTGCTGTAACGCAGTCATGAGCATCGTTTATGGTTACGCTATAAATACCAGGTATAAGATCATAAATATCTTCGGATATTTCGCCATTGCTCCAACTAAAGTAATATGGAGGTGTTCCACCAAAGACATTAAGGTCTGCAATTCCGTTTCCTTCGCCAAAACATCTAACATGCGTGGGAGTAATATCTCCATGCAAAGGCAAATCGGGTTGATGTATTTGCACCATTGTATAATTAACACAACCGTGTGCATCCGTAACAGTTACAACATATATACCAGAAAATATGTCGAAAAGGTCTTGTGAAGATGAGCCATTACTCCACTCATATTGATATGGAGGAGTTCCACCTGTAACAATAAGGTCAACATACCCTGTATTTTGTCCATAACACAGTACTTCTTGCGTATAAGTATCTAACAAAAGAGGTTCTGGTTGTGTAATTTCAAACTCATATTCGAATAGACAGTCGTGAGAGTCAATAACAGTTCCGACATAAGTTCCAGCTGGAATATTTAGCAAGTCTTGCGTAAGTTGCCCATTTGACCATATATAATAATATGGAGGAGTGCCGCCATCGATTTCGATATCTATATATCCATCGCTATATCCATAGCATGAGACATGTCCGATTTCGCTATAAGGCATTGAAATTGGTGCATCGGGTTCATCAATAAATACGGAGTCTTCATGTTCACAGGCAACAGAATCAGTTATAGTTAAGTAGTGCCAGCCAGCATAAACTCCAATTGGGTTTGCATCGGTGCTACCACTTGGTTGCCAATCATAAGTATATGGAGGTACACCACCAGATACATGCGAATACAAGTTTCCTGTAGGCTCACCATGACAAAGAACGTCATCAGCATACAAACTTGAGAGAATTGGTGGATTTTCATCTGCAATATTCATTTCACCAAAAACCTGACAACCATAAGTATCTGTTAAGGTAACAAAATAATATCCAGAAGGAACAGTTATTTCGTCAGTTGGTCCTGGGTGTGTATTGATTGTTCCCCAAGAGTATTCCCAAGTAAAATCTGGAGAGCTATTAATGGCTGTTACAGATATTACACCACTAGTGTCACCATAACACAGCACATCCAAACCATTAATTTCAATATCTAATTCAGGTAATGGGAAAAGCCATGTTCCATCAAAAACTGTATCCTGCACAAATCCTTGCAAGTCCCATTCTTGGTCATACCATGTAAGTGGAATATATCCAAGAGGGAATGATTCTGAATATAATGGTTCGCAATCTGTTGGGAAACAAAATTCGATATCTTTAGTTTGTGAATCTCCACCCCCTTTGGCAGGTAAGGCCTCATAATCCTCGGGCATATAATCCGACAAAGTTATTGGTGGTGCTGGAATTGCTGGAGCACAAGCAGCAATTGTTTGAGACATGCCTAAATCACTATTATCTATGTTTATTTCGGGCAAACAAAATTCAGGCATAATTGTTATTGGAATAATATCGTCAATTGGAATATAAATTGAAAAATAAATTGCTTCAATAATAAAATCGAAAGTAATAGAATCCCAAGTGTGGTTTGAGAATCCAGATGTAATATTATAAGTTACGTCATAAACTTCCATTGAGTCCCACTCATAGCAAGGGTATGTAATATGTAAGTCATTATTTACGGCAAAAGTTATTGTATCAGAAAATCCTTCGGCAATTAGTGCATTTCCATTTGCTGGATCTGTTTCGCTATATACAAGTTCTGTTTCAAAAGCAAGAGTAGCCAAAATAGTTGGACAAAAGGCAAAGTCTTGTGTCATATAACTTGACATGTGCAAATCCATGTGCAAGATAAAATATTCTATTACCGCATTCACTCCAGAAATTATTTCATATTCTATTGTACCACCTTCAATAAAATCAAGTGCTTCTTGAATTGCAGGTCCATTAGGAGGAGGGATAAGACCTGCGAGAAAACCAAGAAAATCCATAATGTTTAGATTAAACCACATCCACTCATCGTTTCCACTTGCGTGCAAGCATTGTGTTGTAGGGTCTAGCCAATCATCGGTTTCAACATAAGGTATATCTATTTCTCCAGTAAGTCCAATATTGAATATATTAGGAATAACAATTGGCAATAAATCATCTTCACAAATTTGTGGTAATCCAGTAATGTCGTTTATGCACGGATATGCGACTTCACCTGTTTGCCCATTTAGATAAAAAATAGCAATGGAATCGTGAGGTAAAGGGTCTGTTGAATACGGGTTTACAGGGAACTGCAATGTAGGTATTATTGGAATTGTTTCGCAATCAATCATACAGACAATAATGTCAAAATTGAGACCAAAGCCATATTCGAGATCTAGAGCAATAACTCCAGCAGTTGGGAAATGTGTTTCTAGTGCCCACCCATCAAGTACTTCGTACCATGAGTTTATAGTAATTGTTTCGCCATGATCGAAACTGTAATGGTCTGGAAAATCGAGAGTTATCTCAACAGGATAATCAACATCAACAGAGCCTAATGTAAAACCATGCATACTAAATGTTGAGTGTAAATACAGCCAAATACCCATTTCGATACCAATACCCCATTGTGTTCCAAGTATGTCTTCTATCCAACCTTCAGAAAAGCCTTCGTCTATCTGAATATCGAATAAGTCATAATCAAAATCTAAACTAAACGAGTCTCCCGCTCCCCACATATCTTGGTCGTGGGTGCTATACGGAATTTCGTGCACTAAAATATTGGTTTGAGAGTACATACTTGATGCTCCCCACAGTGCAAAAAACAAACAAAATAATATTAACTTTTTTATCATAGTTATTTGGTGTATTGTGCTGTTAATAAACTTTCGACAAGAACCTCATATAAAAGAGATTTGGCAGATTTAGGATAATTTGCATTTATCCATATAGTATTATTATAATCTCCTGCAAACAGCATTAGTCGTTCATAGTCATAGCCATTGACGGTAAACTCAACAAGATACAGAATCCCGTTCTTGCCGTCTTTCATTTTCACATCTTCTTGTGATATTAGGCTTACATTTTGGCTTTCAAAATGCTCGGGAGTCATTGCTTGAGCAATCATAATGTATGATGTGCCTATAATCTCTTGAACTTGCACAGTTGTAGAAGACCCTGGGTGTATCATACCTGGTATGTTTTCACTAACAAGAAAATGTTCGGGAGGTGCCATAAATACATCAGTCCTCGGAATTTGCACCAACTCTCCAGGGGTGTAATTAAGGTTTAATGTTTCTGTTCCCAAACCTGTTTGTGAAAATGTTGATAATGTAAATAACAAAAGTGTTATTGTAACAATATATTTCATGTAGAATCCTCCTTTATATTATAACAGCCCAAATTATTAATTATGTAAATATATAATTTTTTTATTTACCAAATTAAATTATTGACGAAAAAGTTAAGTTTTGGTTGTCTGATTTAGCAAATAAATGTATTTTTACACAAATTTTAATAAAAAAATAGGATGAAGACAAAATCAATTTTCTTTTTCGTTGCTATCGTAATAAGTTTAAGCACCGTTTTTTCTTGTAATTCTGGCGGTAAATCCAATGATGGCACTAAAACAAATGACACAGTACAGAACGAAATTAAAATTACTTATCCCAAAGACACAACTTTAGACCAAATCGCTGCTTTGTTGGGTGGTGATCAGGCAGATGCGTTTAAGAACATATTTACTGATAACATGAGTTTTTGGGATGATTATAAAATATCTATTGACACTCCTTGGAATAGAATTACTGACGAAAGATTATCATTAATGGATAAATGGTCTGATACAGAACTGAATCCAAAAATTAATGATACTTTATTATTATTTTATCCGTTTTCAGGTCCGGATTTTTTAAATGCTTATCACTTATTTCCGAATGCGAACGAATATATTCTTGTTGCAATGGAGAAACTAGGAACAATTCCTGATTTATATAATCTTGATGAAGAGAACCTTAAAGGATATCTTGATGCAGTAAACTTTGCTCTTAGAGATATTTATAAAAGAAGTTATTTCATAACTGGAAACATGGATCAAGATTTAAGAAAACATAAAGTTAACGGTGTTTTGCCCTTATTATATGTCTTTTTGCATCGTACTGGGCACGAAATTTACGATTTTGGGTATTTTCGCCTCGAAAATGATGGCGTAAGTTTTACAGAGATTGAAAAGCCTACTAATTCATTAGACATTAGCGAATGTATAAAATTTAAAGTGCTTAAAAATGGTGACGACAAACTTAAAGATGTAACTTATTTTTATGCAAATATTTCTGATGATGGTTTTGTTCAAAATCCTGTTTTTTTACAATATTTACATAATCTTAGAACAAATAATACTTTTATAAAATCAGCTTCATATCTAAGCCATTACGAAACTTTTTCAAATATCAGAAATACTGTTTTAGACAAAGCTGATGCAGTACTCGAAGATGATACAGGTATCCCATATAGATATTTCCTTGATAATTTTGACCATTATCTTTATGGAGTTTACGAAAAACCAATTGCTGATTTTAAATCAACTTATTTATTTCAAAAAGATCTTAATGAGGAGTATCAGAACTCCGATGTTAAACCACTTGACTTTTCTCTTGGTTATCACTGGAGAAGTGGAAATCAGAATTGGATGCTTTATGTTAGAAAGACAGATAATGCAGATGTAGAAACTACCGATACTGAGTCGCAAAACCTGTAGTCAATATTTATTAATTTAAACAATACTCAAATGCGTTTGTTAAATTTATTATAGCTTGAATTGCAATAAAAATGTCGAGACAATTGTTTCGACATTTTTGCTTTTAATTATCACACAATAAAGAGCGTTGAGACTATGCTATCCGAAACAAACAGCCCCTTATTTGTAAGCTTTATATAGCCACTTTCTATTTTGTAATTTGATTGGTTAATTGTCTTTAGAACTAATTTAATTCTTTCGGTTTGTTTTGATCCAAAATCTCTCTCAAAATTGTTTATATTTAATCCATCAACTGTTCTTAATGATACCATTATTGCTTCATTTATCTGGTCTGTTACGCTTAATGTTTCAGTTTCGTAGTGCGGTTCAGACTTCATTATTTTCTCGCAGTATAAATTCAAATTAGATATATTAAAAGCACGCTTGTTTTGATAATGCGAATGTGCTGATGGTCCAAATCCCAGATATTCTATTCGTTTCCAATACGAAGAGTTATGCTTAGATCTATATCCTAGTTTTGAAAAACTTGAAGTTTCATATTGGTTAATACCCTTTGATGAAGCTATTTCTAATAAATCGCAGTATTGTGCAAAACTTGACTCCTGATTAACAACTTGAAGTTTATTTTCCTTTAATTGTCTATACATTAGCGTATATTCTTCGATTTCTATATGATATGCCGATAAATGTTTTATTGGTAATTTAAATGTTTTGTGCAAAGTTTGTCGCCATATTTTTGTCGATAATCCTGATATCCCATAAAGTAAATCTACACTAATGTTTTTAAATCCACATTTATCTGCATTTTCGACAGAATTAATTGCATCTTCGGCAGTATGTCGTCTTCGTAAAAACCTCAACATGTCATCATTAAGACTTTGCAAACCAATACTAAGACGGTTAATACCAAGATTTTTTAGTGATTGGAGATAACTTACATTCAAATCCTCAGGATTTGTTTCAAAACTAATTTCCGCATCCGATTTTATTTGAAAATGCTTATTTATCTTGTTTAAAATTACTTCTACATCTCTTATATCTAGGTGCGAGGGCGTGCCACCTCCAAAATAAATGGTCTCAACATTTTTATCTGTAAGAAGTTCTTTACGAATTTCTATTTCTTTTAATAATGCAGTAACAAAACCTTCTGTTTTTTTAGTATTTGCAATAGAATAAAAATCGCAATATGAACATTTCGATTTACAAAAAGGAATATGAATATAAATACCTGACATAGTTTTTTAAACTAATATTAAGTTTAATCCTGAGTTTTACGGAACAAAATTACTATTTTTAGGCATTAATTTACAAAAAGAATAAAAATGAAGATAATTACTTTTAATTTGAATGGAATAAGGTCGGCAGCTAATAAGGGATTATATGATTGGATTCAGAAAGAATCGCCAGATGTTTTATGTGTTCAGGAAACCAAGGCACAGCCCGACCAAATAGATGTTTTGCAATTCCGAGAGTTAGGATATCATTCGTATATTCATTCGGCTATTAAGAAAGGATATAGTGGAGTTGCAATTTTTTCAAAAAAAGAACCAGATTATTTGCAAATAGGAATTGGTAATGACAAGTTTGATGTTGAAGGTAGAATGCTTAGGGCAGATTTTGGCGATATTACAGTTTTGAATTCATATTTTCCGTCAGGAACAACTGGCGATATTCGGCAAGAAGTAAAAATGGATTATCTTAATGAAATTCAAAACTTTGTTGATAAATTAAAAAAGGAACGTTCAAATATAATTCTTGCAGGCGACTATAATATTTGTCATAAACCAATTGATATTAGCAAGCCTGAGAATAAAAAAGGTGTTTCGGGTTTTTTGCCCGAAGAACGCGAGTGGGTTTCACAATTTATTGAAAGTGGTTTTGTTGACACTTTTAGAGTTTTTGACCAGTCTGGCGGCAATTATACTTGGTGGAGTTATAGAGCGGGGGCAAGAGCAAAAAACTTGGGCTGGAGAATTGATTATCAGATGATAACAAAGCCTTTGAAAGACAAACTAACATCTGCAAAAATCCATAGTGATGTGGTAATGTCGGATCATTGTCCTTACGAAATTGTTATTAAATAAAATCGAGCTTAACTTTGTTAACCTAATTTTGATTTGCAGCTTAAACATATAGGTTTTCAAACAAAAGCCTAAGCATTTTGATTTATTTTTATGAATAAGCTAAAATACAGGAATCGGATATATTATGTCCAAAAACTATATATGCTTACGAATTCTGTTTGTTAATTCTTTAAAATCTTCGGTTGTAAGTTTAACTCGAGGATTTGAAAATGAGAGGTCTTTTTCTTCGTTCATTGGTATAAGGTGCATGTGAGTATGAGGGACTT
Organism: uncultured Bacteroidales bacterium; assembly: GCA_964397745.1. Classification (GTDB taxonomy): domain Bacteria; phylum Bacteroidota; class Bacteroidia; order Bacteroidales; family ML635J-15; genus Bact-19. Next base: position 18,092 of record CAYNKH010000046.1, read on the forward strand.
CAAGTCCGACGACCATAATGCCAATTCTTTTGCATACTACTTCCTTTTCGATTGCTCGTGCTACTTTTTTTGCAAAGACTATCATATTGGCGAGAGTCTCATCGGTATTATCAAATATATAGTCAATTTCAATTTTTGGAACGATTAAAGCATGCCCTTTCTTTACTGGATTAATATCAAGAAAAGAAATAAAATTATCGTCTTCTGCTATTTTATAACAAGGGATATTACCTTGTATTATTTTTGTGAAAATACTGGCCATCATATAGCAATGTTTACGATTTCAAGTGAAAGAACACCACTTGGCACTTTTATCTCCACAACATCGCCAACTTTTTTACCCAATAAACCTTGAGCAATAGGAGTATTTACCGAAATTTTCTTTTCTTTTAAGTTTGCTTCCGACTCAGAAACAATAGTATATACCATTTCTACCTCTGTTTTCAGATTTTTCAACGTAACTACATTAAGAATTCGAACAGTTTCTGTATCAATTTGAGACGGGTCTATTATTCTTGCATTTCGAACGACTGCCTGTAATCTGCTAATTCTCATCTCCAGCAGTCCTTGTGCCTCTTTTGCAGCATCATATTCAGCATTTTCTGATAAATCGCCTTTGTCACGTGCCTCAGCTATTTGTTTAGAGATATTTGGCCTGTCAATATTTACAAGCTTGCTTAACTCTTTTTTTAGTTTATTTAAACCTTCCTCTGTTAAATATGAAACTTCTGACATATCTATAAAAATTTTATTTACATACATATATAAAGAAAAAGAAACCCCCTTGTCGGAGATTTCCATAACACAAAACTAATCATTTTTTTAATACAAACATTAAAATAACTAAAAAAAGTTATAAACATGTTATTAATACTGTCAATTTTATAAATTATATTGTGGAAATGTTAAATTTTAAGCTGTATAATAGGTTTATACTAGTTTTTATGTTTAAAGAATTTAAAACTGAATTTGCAGGAAGAGAATTAGTAATT
>CAYNKH010000047.1:0-18934 GCA_964397745.1 uncultured Bacteroidales bacterium
CTACAGGAACATATTTATATGTGATAGACCTCTATAACGGCACAAAACCATACACTGGTACCGTAAGTGTGGTTTATTAGTGCTACGCTATTCTCACAGATACTGCACTTAAAAACGAAGTGTCCAATAACACTGTGACAGCATAATGTTGCTACAGAGAACTCTAAATAAGAACAAAAAACAAGAGTAAAAATTCGTAAACACCCATCAATTGGTGTAAATAGTAAATATTAAAAGTAAAATAAATATTCTATGAATAGCAAAATAATGATTTTGAAATATCAAAAATAATCCTTTATTTTGTATAAAACTTTATAGCTATGAAAAACAATTTTGTATTCTTTACATTAGTAATTTTTACCAGTTTAATAATTGCATCGTGCAATAATAACAAGGATAACAATAATAACAACAGCACAGAAAAAGAGCAAGAGCCTAAACAATCTGTTGTTGATTATACTGGAGAAAAACTAGTAATTACCGACAAAATCATGTATGATGTACAAATATGTAATGAAATAATTGGCGACAGATCAAAAAACAATCCCGACTGGTTTTGGGAAAATCTCCCAACTCCAGAAAGCGATGAGTTTATTAAAACCTTACTTGACGATGCCATAAGTGGAAAACTAAAAACCTACTATTACGACTTGACCAGCGATTGCGAAAGTTTTGATGAAATTGCTCAAAAGGATTTGAAAGCTTATATGGACAGCGTAATGACTTATGAATTTGAGGTGATAGACAGTACCGTAAAACGATATAAAACAATAAAAAAGCAAGTACCACTTACATATAAACATGTAAAAAAACTACGTTTCCTTGAGGAATGGTTTGTTGCCGATGGAGTATTTCACAAAAAAGTTATAGCAGTGGCTCCGTATTTTGTTGTTGAGTATCCAGATTTTGAAACATTTAACACTGTTTATTTCTGGATTATGATAAACAAAAATTAAAAACTTTTTACAAACTCACATAAAATATTCTATCAAACGTGGACAACTTATCAATACTATATCAAAAAGAATCCATCGAATTTGCAACAGTTGCCAAAGAGTTTCTTGCATTTATGGAAGTAGCAAAATACATGTCATCAGAAGAATTTATTGACACATCATTAAACTTATTGCCTTTAGTTTACATGAAAGGTATCCGGTTACCCAAAATTGATGACTACAACGAAGATTATGCAGAAAAATTCGTTGACGAACCAACATGGTCGTATATTCAACAGACTGCTGCTGCAAAATTAGGCGAAGACGATGAATATGTACAAATTCAAGATATTAGTGTTGTAAATAATATAGATTTTTTAAATGTCGGCCTATCAGAGCTTTATGCAGACCTATATCAAGAATTAGGCGATTTTATTGGAGCATATCGCTTAGCACAAGAAGAAACCATGATAGCTGCACTATTTTTTTGCAAGCAAAACCTCGCTGCTTACTGGGGTATCAGATTATTAGTATTATTAGAAAACCTACATAAGATAAAGTTCCATAACCAACAAGATTTTACATAAAGTAAAGTAATTAGTGCGAAGTACAGGTTAAATTGCGACAAAAACAATATGCTACACAATACAATCAACTTCAAAAGAACTCAACGCAAATAATGAGTTTTTTATATCATTGATTTTACGTTTTTCATTTGTAAACAAAACTTGTGCTTAAATTGTTAGTTTAAAAAACCAACCTATGAAAAAACTGATATATATACTGTTACTAACAATAATTTACTTTAACGCCAAATCACAGTTGCCTTATTCTGAAGTCCAGTTTCAATATGACAGCATCATGAATGTGCCATACGGTATCGCAACCGATTATGTCGGAAACTTGGTAACACTAAAAATGGACATATATAAACCTATAAATGATGATAACTGTTTAAGACCAATAATTATTTTTGTGCATGGTGGCTCTTGGATTGCTGGGAGCAAAGAAGATCCTAACCTAGTTTATCTGTCGCGCGAATATGCTAGAAGAGGTTATGTTGTTGCAAATATTAATTACAGGTTAGGGACTCACAAAACATCAAATTATGTAATGTATGCACTATGTAATACCGATATTTCCGCTCCTTGTGCCTATATTTGTGACAGTTCGGAGATTATCAGGGCAAACTACAGAGGAATGCAAGACACAAAAGCCGCTATAAGGTTTATGAAAAACAGACATACACAAGATTCAACCGATATTAATAATGTTTTTTTAGCTGGAGAAAGTGCAGGTGCCTTTATCGTTCTGGCAACTGCATTTACTGACAACGAAACAATGAAACCTGAAGATTGTTATGCTATTGCTGATGCACCAACGCCAGATTCTGATCTTGCAACATACGGATGTATTCCAACTTTATTAAATCTCGAAAGACCAGATTTGGGAAGTGTTGAAGGTGAATTAAATACCGGAATTTACAACTCCGAAGTGCATGGAGTCGGTAGTTTCTATGGCGGTGTATTCGATTTGAGCATTTTCGACCCATCCTCATTCCAAAAACCTGTATATATTTTCCATCAAGGCTCAGATGTGATAGTAAATTATCAATATGGCAGATTACTGGGGCGAATAAGTTGGGAGTGCTATCAACAATCAAATATTTGCCAACCATATTACTTTTATCCGAGTGCATACGGAGGTGAAAGTATGAGGAATTACCTGTCAAATTTGGGAGAATCTCCTCCCGTATTTACTGCGGATATTATTTACAATTCTGATTATCTCAACAATTGTTTTTCAAATGGACATTCTATTGATAATATACAGATTCGCTCTCAAAACATGGCAAATTTATTTGCTGACAAAATTGCCCTAAGCTCCAACAACCCAGAAACCAACTGTGCTTCTCTTAGCTCAGAATTTCATTTAAACAATCCTGAGATACAATTATATCCCAATCCCGCAAACAATCTTATTACTGTCAAATCTGTTGCGAAACTTTTTGGAGCATTATACGAAATTCATGATGTAACATCAAAGATAATTAGTTCTGGATTTATCGAATCTGAAAATTTCACAATTAACACATCGGCGTTTCCTGAAGGAATATACTTTTTTAAAACTGGTAAGAATACAAATTTAAGTTTCCAGATAATTCGGTAAGAGTAAATTTATTTAAGGGATTGCTACAATACAATCAACTAAAAAAAGGCTTAACGCAAATAATCATAACCAACAAGATTATAAATAAAAAAAACACTTAGCGTGAAGTTTTAATTGAATTTAATATATTTGTAAAAAAAATATTTTCTTTACATAAACAAGCTAATATAATTTGACCTTTGATGGTTAAAAATAAACAATATGTTATTATTAAGAATACTGACAACCCTTTTTTTTGCCATTGCAATTGTTCTTGACATAATATATGTAAAAAACAATTTACAGAATTTAAAAAATCTCAATCCATTTAAAATCAAGTCAATAGTCTCTTATATGCAAGAAGGAATATCATTGCCTTCTACAATTTATTTTATTGTATTTTTGGTTGGTGTATTGAATCCACTATTAGGCTTAGTAGAGGAGAGCATATTTTTGATGATTTTGATTGGTGTTTTGTCATCAGTGCTATTTTACTTTATAAGAATTCTCATACTTTACCTAATAGTGAAAGTTATTAACAAGAAGTAAGGTTTCAGCAATAATTTGATATCAAAACGCCCGAAATAAATTTAAAAGAATTTTTTGGTTATTTTATGTTGAAAAGAAATTACAATAATAATAATAATAATAATCCAAAGCAAACACAATAATCAACGCATACGCAATCTTTAACCTCAAAAATAGCATGTTCTATTAGGCTATCCATTGATTTTTTATTTATCATACAAAATATTTAAGAAAAATTCCTACTTTTGTTGAGACTTATCCGCAATTGGTGGATTAGTTTAATAAACAATACGAATAATAGTGCCATTTAAACCAAACATATCAAAAGAAGAAATTCGAGACTTACCTTTATACTCCTACGATAAAGAAGTTGTTGTTATTGATTCAAAAGAATCATACAATCAAATAGTCCCCGAGCTATTTTTAGATAAAATATTAGGATTTGATACCGAGACAAAACCCAGTTTTAAAAAAGGTGTCGCCAACCTAAAATCAGTTGCACTTTTGCAGTTAAGTAATGCGTCAAAAACTTTTCTTTTTAGGCTTAACAAATACGAATTACAGCCAGAAGTTATTCAACTATTATCCAATGAGTCGTTTATAAAAGTTGGTGTTTCAATAAGAGATGATGTTAAATCGCTTCGCAAGTTGCGAAACTTTAACCCCAAAGGTTTTATTGAACTACAAAGTATTGTAGAAGATTATGGTATCGAAGCTTTTAGTTTACGAAAGATTGCTGCTATAGTGTTAAATATTCGTATATCAAAAGCACAGCAACTTAGTAATTGGGAAGCTGATATTTTAACAGCAAAACAAATAAAATACGCAGCAACCGACTCATGGATTAGTCGTAAAATATACACTAAACTATTAAACTCAAAAAAAATATGATATCAACCGAATATTATCATAGAGTGATATACGCAGATACAGATGCAATGGGTGTTATGTACTACGCAAACTATCTTAAAGTTTATGAAGCTGCAAGAGGCGATCTTATGAGAAAAATCGGTTTCTCATTCTCCGACATGGGAGCAAAAGGAATTATTTGTCCAGCTATAAATGTAAATATCGAATATCATAAATTTGCTAAATTTGATCAGGAAGTAAAAATTACAAGTACTATAAAAGAGCTGCCTATTGTAAAACTCGAATTTGAGCAAGCAATGTATGACGCTGAAAATGTGCTAATTAACAAGGCAATAGTTCGTTTGGGATTTGTTGATGAACAAAGAGCCAAAGCGGTTAGATGCCCTGCGTGGATTTTAAAACTATTTGCAGATAATTTTTAGTATTGTTTTCTCAATTCATATACTTTTTTTACATATTTTGCGTTAATTATTATTTATAAATTAAATTAAATTTCGCCAAAGTGTCTGATAAAACCAAACTCTATGTACAGATATAAAACCTCTCTGTTATTGCTATTTGCAATATTATCTGGGCTAACATCTATTGCTCAAAAACACACTATTAGCGGATACGTTCAAGATATGCGTTCGGGCGAAAAGATTATCTCGGCAAATGTGTATGATTTACGCACAAAACAAGGCACAACAACCAACGATTATGGATTTTTTAGTCTTACTTTAGACACCGATACAATCGAATTATCTGTCAGTTTTGTTGGATATTCGCTGTTTTCGTCTAAATTTTATCTAAATAGAAGTCTAAGTCTAAATATTGAGCTTGACCCATCAATACAATTAGCCGAAGTTGTTATTACCGACAAAAAATCGCAAAACATGGTACAATCCACACAAATGAGCATAGTGGAGATGCCAATTCAACAAATAAAAGCCTTACCAGTTTTACTTGGCGAGGCAGATGTATTAAAATCTTTACAACTAATGCCTGGAGTACAATCGGGTAGCGAAGGCTCAAGCGGATTATATGTTCGAGGCGGTGGTCCCGACCAAAATTTAATCTTACTTGATGGAGTTCCTGTTTACAACGCCTCTCACTTATTCGGTTTCTTTTCTGTTTTTAATGCTGATGCAATTTCTAGTGTTAAATTAATAAAAGGAGGGTTTCCTGCTCGTTATGGCGGACGGCTTTCATCGGTTATAGATATTCGCATGAAAGAGGGTAATATGAAAGAGTTTCATGGCGAAGGCTCGATTGGTAATGTTTCGGCAAAATTTACCTTTGAAGGCCCTATTGTTAAAGACAAAACTTCTTTTATTATTTCGGCAAGACGAACCTATATTGATGTTTTAGCAGCTCCGATAATTCAAGCAATAAACAACTCTTTTGGTACTGGCGAAAAAATGAGAGCTGGATACTTTTTTTATGATGCTAACGCAAAAATAAATCATAAATTTAGCGAAAAAGACCGACTTTATCTAAGCTTTTACTCTGGACGTGATAAAGCATACACTTCAACATCACAAAAATACGTTTATAATGATACAACAAACACCGAAAAAATTGGATTTGATCTGCATTGGGGAAATCTTACAAGCTCTTTAAGGTGGAACCATATTTTTACAAATAAATTATTCGCAAATGCTACAGCAGTTTACTCAAAATACAATTTTGTAACCGAAAATAACTATTCAACAATACGAGGAGAAGATATTCAATCTGATTTTCTATTTAGTTATGACTCTGGTATTGAAAATTCTGGAGGAATGATTGACTTTGACTATCAACCTGTTCCTGCACATAGTATAAAATTCGGTGCAAATTATTTATACCATACTTTTAGGCCAGGTGTTACAAGCATAAAAGTAAATGAGGACGGACAAAATATAGAACAAAAGTTTGGACAAAATAATCTTTATGCAAATGAATTTTACGCTTATGCCGAAGATTCATGGAATATAAATGGAATTTTTAAACTGAATTATGGAATACATTACTCTGGGTTTGCGGTTCAGCAAAGATATTACGACTCATTTCAGCCACGAGCCTCGTTACGAGTTTTAATTAGCGAAAAACTATCATTTAAAGCAGCCTACTCCCACATGAACCAATATATACATCTATTAACAAACTCAACTATTGGATTACCAACCGATTTATGGCTGCCCTCAACCGATTCTGTTTTACCAGAAAGCTCAAAACAAGCAGCTTTAGGTTTTGCTTACAATATTGATAACAACTGGGATTTAACAATTGAAGGATTTTATAAAACTATGGAAAATCTGATTGAATATAAAGAAGGAGCCAGTTTTTTACAATTATCAGATGGTTGGGAATCGAAAATTGAAATGGGACGAGGATATTCGTACGGAGCAGAAATATTACTTAGACGCAATTATGGAAAACTTACAGGTTGGGTAGGATATACATTATCGTGGTCGTGGCGAGATTTCGAAAACATAAACTTTGGAGAACCATTTCCATACAAATACGACAGACGCCATGATATTTCAATTGTTGCATTTTACGAATTAAGCAAAAACATAGATTTTGGATTTACATGGGTTTATGGAACAGGAAATGCGGTAACCTTAGGAGTTGCCAGATATGCCTCGGCATTCCAATACTATAGTTATGACAGCTACCCTCAAAACTCTCAATATTATTGGAACGAAATAGAGTTTTATAATGGACGTAATTCGTACCGAATGCCCGCATATCATCGCTTAGATGTAAGTGCAAATTTTCATAAAGAGAAAAAATGGGGTACTAGAACTTGGAGTGTGGGATTATACAATGCTTATAGCCGTCAAAACCCATTTTATTTATATTTTGGTTATCAAAACAATGGTCGAGTTCTTAAACAAGTAAGTTTATTCCCAATTATACCATCTGTTCGTTATGCATTCAAATTTTAAAACTATGAATAAAACAATAATATTTTCGGCAATAATCGGCTTAATAATTTTAAGTATAGCTTGCGAAAAAGTCATTGAAATTGACTTAGAAGATGCAAAAATACGCATTGTCGCAAACTGTATATTAGAACCCGATTCAATTGTTCGGGTCAATGTTACAAGAAGCAGACATATATTAGATAATGCTGAAATTGTGCCATTAAGCGATGCAAACATTAAACTATATGAGGCAGATAATTATATTGGCAACTTAACCTACATCTCACGTGGGAATTACGAAATAAATTATTATCCCGAAATTGGGAAAGAATACCGTATCGAAGTATCGCATAATGATTTTGACGATGTCTTTTCGAAAACTATTATTCCACCAGTTGTTAAACTAAATTATATTGATACGGTAAAATCTTTTAACCAAGATGGTTACGAAGTGTATAATTTTTACGTAAATTTTACTGACCCTGGAGCAATTAATAATTACTATTATCTAAAAATGAAAAATAGATATAAAATAGAAGTTTATGATGAGAACATAATAACTATCGACACTTTATATGTTGGACCCGACACAACAATTGTTAATATTACCCAAGGAGGCACATACTATAAATCCTTAGAAGAGAGGTTGTATTATCAGTCTGACGATTTGATTTTTGAAGAATACCACCCAGGTACACAAGGACAAATATTTTCTGATGAAATTATTGATGGAAAATCATACACATTAAAAACGAGTGTTCAGCAATGGAGTTTCTATTCTGACACCAATACTGTTATTATCGAATTGCATTCAATAAATAAAGAACTTTATCAATACTTAATATCTTATGCAAAACACAATAATGCTAGCGGAGATCCTTTTGCTGAACCAATAAATGTTTTTACAAATATAGAGAACGGTATAGGAATTTTTGGAGGTTCTTCGATTTATAGAGATTCAATTAAAATAAATGGAAATTTTGGAAATAATTATTGGAAATAATTTTCACGAAAAACCTTAAATAAATAGCATATTCAAATCCAAACCCTGCGTTTTCAAATTCAACACAAAATTTAATACTTTTGGTCTTATATTTGTAAATCCAGTAAATCATTCTTAATATAAATTATAAAAACTATAAAGATGAAACAAAAATTATTATTACTTACGGCATTACTTTTTGCAGTTATTTTAAGTGCCAATGCACAAATAAGCATAAAAAGAGTTCTGGAAAACTCAAAAAAGAGAGCAGAAAACAAAATTGAAAACCGACTAGAAAACAAAATTGATAATACAGTTGACGATGCTTTAGATGATGTTGAAGGTAAAAACAGAAAAGATAGAGATAAAAATAGAAAAAACGACCAAGACTCAGATGACGAAACTCCTGAATTAATTGGGTCTGATGATACAGATGCGACCGAAGATTCTGAAAACGCACAATCAAATACTAATAGTAACGAGACACAAACAATTAAAACTCCAGTTGTTACATGGAATAAGTATGATTTTGTTCCTGGAGATAAGATTATTTTCGAAGATGGACCATCTGTTGACGAAGAAAATGGTGAATTCCCAAGTAGATGGGACTTAAATGGTGGAGGAGCTGAAATTGCACAAGTTGATGGTGAATATGTAATCATGTTTCTAGACGATGGGGGAGCAATAATTCCTTATTTAAAAAATTCAAGCGAAGATTACTTACCAGAAGTTTTTACTGTAGAAATGGATGTTTGGTTTGGTAAAGAACAAGAATATAAAAGATATTGGATTGATTTTTATGATAACAAAAATCAAAAGAGCAATAAAACTACAAATTTAAAATTATATCCTAATGGATTAGAATATGGAGCTTCAGAAAAGAGATACCCCGGTAGAGAGAACGTAAATTGGGGAGTAGTAGATGAGCCCGCATGGAAACATATATCTATAGCATATACAAAAGGGAAATTTAAAGCCTATATGGATGACACTCGATTGATTAATATACCTCATCTCGAAGGAAACCCAACTGGTATCACTATAAAATCTGAGGCTGGTTCATACACATATATAAAAAATGTACGTATTGCCGAAGGCGGTGTAAAATATTACGACAGAGCAATGCAAGATGGCAAAATTGTTGTTAACGGAATTCGCTTCGATGTTGGAAAAGCAACACTTAAACCAGAATCTATGGGTCCAATAAATGAAATTTACTCGCTCATGAATAAAAATCCAGAAATAAACTTCTCGGTCGAAGGACATACCGATAGCGATGGTAATGATGCCACAAATCAAACATTATCAGAAGAAAGAGCAAAAACTGTAATGAATAAGCTTATCGAAATGGGAATTGATAAATCTCGATTAAAATCACAAGGATTCGGCGAATCAAAACCAATGAATGAGAATACTTCTGCCGAAGGTAAAGCTCAAAACCGAAGAGTTGAATTTGTAAAATTTTAAGAAGAAAACTATATTATGACAATAAAAAATTTAATAATAGGACTATTGCTTTTTTCAGCAATGAGCTTAAATGCACAAGTAACTAGAAATATGTATGGTTTTAAATCTGGACATGTTGAATATGAGCTAACAGGCACTACAACAGGCACTAAATCGTTATGGTGGGACGATTACGGAGCAAAAAGCCGTACAGAAACAAATGCTATAACAGTAATCAAGATGTTTGGTATGAAAAATGAAACAACAACAAACACAGTTTCAATTATCAACGGTGATAACCTGTGGTTTGTTAATCTAGACGACAATACCGGTCAAGAAAGCTCTTTAACTTCAACCTATGGCTATTCAGAGATTAACGACATGACAGAAGCAGAAAAAGAGCAATTTGCAAATCAAATAATTGACAGTTTGGGTGGCGAAAGACTTGGAACAGAAAAAATACTCGGTTGTGATTGTGAAATTATAAGTATGCTTGGCACAAAAGGATGGAATTGTAAAGGAGTAGTTCTAAAAATGGAAGTGGATGCTATGGGGGTAGTTGCCAATGAAAAAGCAATAAGTTTTGAAAAAAACATCAGTATTTCAGCCTCTAAATTTGAGAAAATACCCGGAATTACCTACTCAAACAACGATGAAAACATGAAAATGATGCAGCAACTAATGGAAGAAGGATATGAAGATGATGATGAATACGAAGATTATGAATAGTCAAAAACAGTCCTGATACTATATGAATTTAGTTCAATAAAATTCCTTCTGATATAAGATCAGAGGGATTTTTTTATTAATGGTTTACTTTTCTTTAGTTTAGGATTGTCTTTCTTTTTTCCCAACTGTAGGACATTTCAACGGACTTTAGAAATATGTGCTGTTAGCAATTTTTGATAAGAAGGAGTTTCAAAAAATTCGATTTGTAGTTTGCAATATTTTTTGTATTTTTCCAAAAAAAATAGCCATGCTAAACAAAAAAGATATTATTTTTTTAAATCAATACGGTATTGAGCAAAAAACAATTCAAGAACAAATTGAACTTCTAAATAAGAACGATAGTTTTATTAAGTTGTCTGCACCCGCTATTCTGGAAAACGGAATAAAAAAAATTGACAACAAGGATTATTACATCGAACTTTTTGAGCAGCAATTAAGTAAACACAAGCTATGCAAATTCGTTCCTGCATCAGGAGCTGCAACACGAATGTTTAAAAGGCTAATCTCATATCAACAAAACCCAACAGATAAAAACTATACTGAAGGAGATGATTTTTCGGTAAAATCTGGCTTTGAAAACATAAATAATTTTGCCTTTTATGATAAACTCATTTCTTGCAAAAACGATATTTCTAATCATAAAGAGCTGGCAGAAATGATACTTTTTTCTTGTCTCGATTATGCTGGGATACCAAAAGGTCTTATCGAATTTCATAAATATCCTGATGGTTCAAGAACTGCATTTGAGGAACATTTGCATGAAGCCATAGAAATTGATAAAACAGGAAAAATTGACATTCATCTGACAGTTTCCCCCGAATTTGTGGACGGATTTAAAACAAAACTCAAAGAGATACAAACAAAAACCGGTATCAATCTTAAAATTGACTTTTCGGTGCAAGAAAATTCGACAGATACAATTGCACTCTACGATGATGGAAACATAGCTAGAGATAAGGATGATAATATTTTACTACGACCAGGAGGTCATGGAGCATTGCTGCAAAATCTAAATAGAATTGACGCAGACATCGTTTTTGTAAAAAATATTGATAATTTAACTCATGGAGATTACCTTAACGAAAATGTCGCATATAAAAAACTATTAGGTGGTGTTCTGATAGCGACTGTTCAGGAATTAAAGAAAATAAATTTAAAACTTAAAAATTCTCCAAGCGAGAGTAATATTGAATCTTCAATCGCATATATCAAAAAAGAATTTAATATTAATTTTTACAATTCTAAAGATAAAGTAAAAGACATACTTGCTTTCATAAATCGACCAATTAGAGTTTGCGGGATGGTTCAGAACACAGGCGAGCCTGGAGGAGGTCCATTTTGGGTAAAAAATCCTGATGCAACGATTAGTTTACAGATAGTTGAAAAAGCCCAAATTAATCTTGATTTAAAAGATCAACAAGAATATTTTAAAGCAGCTACTCATTTCAATCCTGTCGATTTAGTTTGCTACTTAAAAAATCCTGAAGGAGAAAAATTTAATTTGAACAACTATGTTGATAAAAACGCTTGTTTTGTTTCCGAAAAAACTTATCAAGGTAAAAATATAAGAGTTTTGGAACACCCAGGCTTGTGGAATGGAGCTATGGCAGACTGGCTAACAATATTTGTTGAAGTTCCATTAAATACATTTAACCCTGTGAAAGAACTTAACGATTTATTAAGACCGATGCATCAGCCTAAAAGTTAGAGGGCTAGCATCCCTATAGATATAGTGAAGATATGTCCATGAGCAAAATTTCACAAACTAAACAGATAAAAACTGATGGAAATAAATTTGTTGTTTAAAACACACTAGTTAGAGGCTTTAGTAAGATTAATTTTCACACCTGCAGTAACCGAAAACCCAGGAGTGGGAACATTTGCAATATCAAAACACTCAGAATTTGTGAGATTGTAAAATGCAACAAAAATAGATGCGAATTCAAAATCTGCCTTAATTTTGCAGTTTAATAAGATTGATGTCGGATATTCAAGTGTTGCTGTGTAAGTATTTTGTTCTTTATCAAAGAACAAGTACTCTCCGTTTCTCTGAGAAACATTTACAGACCAGAAAGCAGAAATTATTTTAAACACCTTATGGTCAAATCCTACTATAAATTTATGTTTTAGTTGATCTAAGGTATATTTTGATTCCAGTCCAGCACTTGATTTATCCTGATAGAGATATGAATATGAAACAATAATACTATTGAAGAAAAATGTTTTTGAAAAATCAGAATATGCAAAATTTGCTTCTAATCCATAAACATAAATTTTTGTAAGATTCTCTGTTACCCACTTATCATCGGAGTTTTCTTTTACCCATGAGATAATATCTTCTCCCCTACGATTAAAGGCGTTTAAACTAAAATAAAACTTTTTAGTGAAATAACATTTTATTCCAGTTTCAAAAGTTATTGCTTGTTCGGGTAATAAATTAGGATTCCCTTGATTTGATGGACCATTATAATAAAGTTCTGTAAATGTTGGAAGTCTCATTGCTTTGTTAATTCCAAACCTGAGCAAAAAATTTTCAGAAAACTTGTAACCCAGATCACCACCGTAATAAAAGTTCCAATTGTATTTTTTATTCCAGTAAGCCATTCCGCCAATACTTCCAATAATTTTTTGCCCATAATATCCGCTTTGAGCAGTGAAGGAAAGATTTTGACGCTGATCAGTTTTCCCATATAACTCGTTTACAACATGACCGAGATCTAAACCTAATACATTGCTAAAAATTTGCTCATAACGATAATCAACACCAAGGGAAGTTTTCCATTTCCCCCACTCCTTCCATGAGCTTAGTCCACTACCATAAATATTTGTTAAGTGATAATTGTGCCCACCGTACCACGAGATAGTATCATTAGTGTTATGATTTATCCAATTAGACTGATTTTGCAAATAAAATCTTTCTCCTTCTCTGAACAATTGAAATTCGTCATTTAATTGACGAGCATAAATATTATAATCCCAATTTATTTGCCCCGCACCCGACAATTTAATTGCTGCAAAACCCGTCTTAATTTTTTCGAATTGATTTGCATACATTGGAGTATAAAAACTATTGGAACCAAACTCCTTATTTAACAATCCAAGCATTGCTTTTAGCTTAATTTTTTTTAAATCAATATTATTTTCATAGTAAAGACTTGTGCGAATATAATCAGTGTTTTCCGTAAATCCGTCCGAGTCGCCATAATTGAGACTAAGCGAATGCTTCATTTTTCCAGTGATTGCATTTATCCCTAACAAAACATTTCTCGTTTTAAAACTACCGAACGAAAGGTCTATATTTGCTGCGTTTTCCTGTGGAATTATACTAATAAAATTTACAGCACCAGTTAAAGCATTAGGACCAAACAAGCGCGAAGAGGGACCCGAAATTAGTTCGATACTAGCCAAATTATACTTAGAAATTGGAAGATTTAGATTATGATGTCCAGTTTGAACATCGGTAAGATTTATCCCATTTATTAAAACAATATTTTGATCAAAACTCCCTCCTCTAATGCTCATGTCGGATTGCACAGACGAAAAAGACCTTTGTCTTATGTCAACACTCGAGTTTTCTTTTAAAACAGTACTAATATCACTATCAGAAGCATCTTTAAATGTATCGCTCAGTAATAATTGAATTGACTTTAGATTATCCTTTTCTTTAATTGAATACCGAAAAGAATTTATTTGCACCTCTTTTAATACAATAGTGTCCATCTGTTGACCATGCAAGTAATTCACGATTAAATTCAAGAAAACAAATATTATCACAATCAATTTTGGAATTTTCATCAGCAAAAAATTTCGGCAAATCTCTGACTATTATTTGAGTAAAAAAAATCTTTTAACTATTAATTTTTAATGAGTTTTTTTAGAATTGAATTTGATAGCTTTTATAATGTTATTCTTGACAAAAATCACACACAATATTTAAAACTTATAGAAATTCGTGGGTTTTCGACATTTCTTTCTGCACAATACAACCCAAATAACGAAGATAAACCTAATTCGCTTTCTAAAAACACTAAGAGATTCTGGAACAATAAACTAGTCGTTTTGACTTTTTTAACTATGAGTTTTTCATAAGTTATAAGATTATATTGTATTGCATGCTTGAATTATACTAATTTTGTCATAATAAAATTTTAAAATGCGATTTTTTTTAACCATATTATTTATTTTTGGATTATACAATATCTCCTTTTCACAGTATAATCCTGACACTGACGATACATCGGATATAAAATCACATTATAAATTTAACGACATCAGCATTCATTATTCGGGTGCGATTTTTAATTTTAATTCAACTTACCTTAATCATATTCACGAAATTTCTAATTTTCAATCACCAAGTTGGCCAAACTCTGACTCAACCACCCTTCATAATAATCGCTCAGAATTTTATTCGAGACTCAATTTTCAAAAACAACCCAATGAACAGAAATCGAGTTTTTACAGTAATTTTTCGATTGGATTGTGTATCGCAACTGGTAGCAGACTTGATGCAGCATACAAAACAGATTATAATTCATTTACAGACTCTGCCGTTTTTAATTCAGAAAACATTACCAATCTTGATACAACACTAATTTTACAACAAGAATTTCAGCATAAATCGACAGAGCTAGGAATAGACCTTACATACACAATAAGTTCGTCTCCAAAACCGATACTAAGAGGAGAAATAGGCATTGGCTTTACAGGACTTTACGGCATTATAGACAAAATGATTTTCACAGATTCCAAATCAATTGACATTCGCTATATCGATCAGTATAGTCGAAGCAGAAACATAAATAATTTAACCAGAACTAATAAAAATCTCGCAGCTAATTCGCAATTAATACTAAAACTGTATGTACCGTTAATTTTATCCTATAAATTAAATCGCTCGGGTACATTTGCACTTTCGACAATGATAAGCGGAGGAGTTGAGTTTCAAAAACCTAGTGGCGGAAACTTTTATGCATATCCATATTTTACAATTGGAATTGGAGCAAGGTATAGGTTTAAATAAGGTTTTGGGTTAGGAAAGGTTTCGGGTTAAAAGGGTTTCGGGTTAAAAGGGTTTCGTGCGATGCACTGCGATGCACTGAATTTATCGAAGTTAGCCTGTCGAACTAAGCAACGTCAAAGAGAAGACACAAAGATGTTCATCTGTCTAAATTATACTGAAAAAAACAACAGATTTCTCCCGTTGGTTGAAAAGACTTGGCAATGTGAGTGCAAAGTCGGCGAAAAAAGATATTCTTGTGCTATTTTTGATACACGTGTCGCCGACTAATACCAACAACAATAAGTCATTTCGACCCCTGACGAAGGGAATGTGAGAAATTTGTTCATTATTGATTTGATTTACCGCTCTCGAACAACGACATTTTGTCTGCTATTCACATACAATAAGCGACATTTTGGCACATTTCCTCAAGTGGCTTACAAATTGAATACACAGAATGCAAATATAAAACTAACAAAACATGAATTTAGACAATTTTACAATTAAAGCACAAAAAATAATTGAGGCATCAATACTTAAGGCTCGAGAAAATAAAAACCAAGCAATTGAAACTGGGCATATTTTACTTGCCTTACTTGATGATAAAGACGGAATTATTAGTACAATTCTCTCAAAATTAGAAACCGATAAACGTACGTTTGAAACTGCCACATTAAGTATAGTAAACTCATATCCAAAAGTTGAAGGCGGAGAACCATATCTTTCAAACAATTCACAAATTATGATACAAGACTCGCAAAAAATTAAAACTTCATTTGGAGATAAATTTGTATCAATAGAGCATATAATAATAGCACTTGCCTCGTCAAAAGACACAATAGGACAAATGATGCAAGATGCAGGTTTAAAGATGGAATATTTGAAAGAAGCCATTCTGGATTTACGCAAAGGTAGTACAGTTAATTCTCGTTCAGCAGAAGAAACCTTCGATTCTCTTAATCGATATGCAATAAATCTTAACGAAAGAGCACAAAGCGGAAAATTAGATCCTGTAATTGGTCGAGACGAAGAAATTAGACGAATTCTTCAGATAATTTCGCGTAGAACGAAGAATAATCCGCTATTGATTGGAGAACCAGGAGTTGGTAAAACTGCAATTGCCGAAGGACTTGCACATAGAATAATTAAAGGCGATGTTCCAGATACTCTAAAATCAAAACAAATATATTCTCTTGATATGGGTCTTTTAATTGCAGGAGCAAAATATCAAGGCGAATTTGAAGAAAGACTTAAAGCTGTTATCAAAGAAGTAGTAGCAAGTGATGGCGAAATCGTGCTTTTTATTGACGAAATACATACTCTTGTTGGAGCAGGACAAACACAAGGAGCAATGGATGCAGCTAACATCCTTAAGCCCGCTTTAGCGCGTGGCGAACTTAGAGCAATTGGCGCAACAACACTTAACGAGTATCAAAAGTATTTTGAAAAAGACAAAGCACTTGAACGTAGATTTCAAACTGTTTTAATTGATGAACCTAATATTATTGACGCTGTTTCAATTTTACGTGGATTAAAAGAAAGATACGAAACTCATCATAAAGTTAGAATTCTTGACGAAGCTATTGTCTCTGCCGTAGAGCTATCGCATCGTTACATAACCGAACGATTTTTACCAGATAAAGCTATCGATCTTATTGACGAATCAGCTTCAAAACTAAGATTAGAAGTAAACTCAGTACCTGAAGAAATCGATATCTTAAATCGAAAAATTCAACAATTAGAGATTGAAAAAGAAGCTATAAAACGTGAAAAAAACAAAAAGAAAACCGAAGAGATTCAAAAACAACTATCAAATTTTAGTGAAGAACGAAATGCTCTTACCGCAAAATGGAAAGAAGAAAAAAGTATAATAGATAATATTCAAACTGAGAAACAAAATATTGAAAACTACAAGTTACAAGCCGAACAAGCCGAACGAAGCGGAGATTATGGCAAAGTTGCTGAATTTAGATACGGTAAAATTAACGAAAGCAAAAGGAAAATTGAAGAGCTAAAAGAAAAACTATCTAAAATACAGGGAGAGCACGCACTTGTTGACGAAGTTGTTGATGCTGAGGACATTGCTGAAATTGTTAGCAGATGGACAGGAATTCCTGTAAGCAAAATGGTATTAAGCGAACGAGAAAAACTACTTAGACTTGAAGATGAACTACATAAAAGAGTAATAGGACAAGACGATGCAATTATTGCAGTGGCTGATGCAGTAAGACGATCTCGTGCTGGATTACAAGACGAAGGAAAACCAATTGGCTCATTTATTTTTCTTGGCTCAACAGGAGTTGGTAAAACCGAACTGGCAAAAGCTCTTGCAGAATTCATGTTCGATGATGAAAACATGATGACACGCATCGACATGAGCGAATACCAAGAAAAACATACAGTTTCACGTTTAATAGGAGCTCCTCCCGGATATGTTGGCTATGATGAAGGTGGACAATTAACAGAATCTGTACGTAGAAAACCTTACTCTGTAGTTTTACTTGATGAGATCGAAAAAGCTCACCCCGATGTTTTTAATGTTTTACTCCAAGTTTTAGATGACGGACGATTAACAGACAACAAGGGACGAACAGTAAACTTTAAAAACACAATTATCATAATGACATCTAACATTGGATCACAATTTATACAAGAGCAAATTGGAAAAGATAATTTCGATATGGAAAAAACTTCAATGCAAGTTATGAATGCCCTAAGAACTCAAATGCGTCCAGAATTTCTAAATCGAATTGACGATATTATCATGTTTACTCCATTGAATCTTGAGCAAATCGCAGGAATTACAAAACTACAACTTAGCTTTATGGAGAAGAAATTAAATCAAGCAGGCTATC
This sequence comes from uncultured Bacteroidales bacterium, assembly GCA_964397745.1. GTDB lineage: Bacteria > Bacteroidota > Bacteroidia > Bacteroidales > ML635J-15 > Bact-19. The sequence continues at coordinate 18,390 of CAYNKH010000047.1, forward strand.
AATTAAAAATTAGTGATGATGCAATTCAAACAATAAGTAAGTTAGCTTATGATCCTCTATATGGTGCGAGACCAATTAAAAGATATATTCAAAAAGAAATAGAAAATCAAATAGCAAAAATTATTATTTCGGACAGCGATGAAAACAAAAACATTATAGAGGTATCAAGTAAAGACAAAGAAATTACTATTGAGCTTAAAGCAAGTTAAGATCAAATAATTTTTGACCAAAAGCTTGATGTTTTCACCAACATGAAATAAAAATCAAAACATCTTTATATAAAATAATAGCCTGAAATATTTACAACCAGATACGAAGCCTCAGGTTAGATTAACTCATAAAAGATAATGCTTATTACCGCAGTTCAACGCAGCAAAACTAAATCCAGATGAGCTAAAGAAAACTGTTTCGACATACACTTCTTCAGTTCATCCGGTCGATTATTCATAAATTTTAAAGTAAAAAAACCTCGGCTTCGCTCACTTCGACAAGCTTACTTCGACTGGCTTACTTCGACACTTCGGCGTTGCTCACTTCGGCAGGCT
>CAYNKH010000048.1:0-18537 GCA_964397745.1 uncultured Bacteroidales bacterium
CTACTTGTTCCTATGGACCATATTTTAAGGGCGGAGTAAGCCATGCTATAGGAGCTAAAATTGCGACTTTCATTTATATTGTTTTTATCTTAAATACTGTTTATTTAATCTTTATAATCTTTTATTATTAAAAATTTAAAGATAACTATTATAAATTAAATCATCAATTTTATAAAGCACTTCTACTATTTTCAAGGCAATGATCGACAAGTTCCTCTATGTTTGCTGTTCCTACACACATTACTGTATCTGCTGCCCCCCAATAGATTTTTACGCTTCCATCTGGTTCGGGAATTGCACCACACGAAAACACAACATTTGGCACGTAACCTGTAATTTCGTAGGTTTCTTCTGGTTGAAGAATCCATTCATCGCCCACAGCAATTATTTTTGCCGGATTATGTAAATCGTGTAAAGCAACGCCAAGTCGATATACACTGCCTGCCATAGTTGGAAACACTCCATGATAAATGTTGAGCCATCCACGTGATGTCTTAATAGGCGTGGCACCAGGTCCAATTTTCATTTCATCCCAATGATATTGCATGGGTTTCATTATTAATTTTGCGTTTCCCCAATATTTTAAATCGGGCGAAAAAGAAATCCATATTGCCCATGGTGAGATATCAGAATGAGGACGATCTAAACGTGCATATAATCCATTAAATTTTTCTGGAAAGATTACCACATTTCTATAATCTGCTTCGGTAATTAACGAAACTCGCTCTACGGAATTAAAATCCTTAGTTTTTGCCAAGCCAATTCTCACTCCGTGTTGTGAATAAGCACTATAAGTAATTAAATACTCATCATCAATATATACAATTCGAGGATCTTCGACTCCATAAGCTTCGTATGTTTCAAAAACTCCTTCGGTAGCAGGTGTCAGAAAGGGTTCTTTGTCCACCTTAAAATTAAATCCATCGGTACTTACAGCTTTTCCAATAATACTTCGTCCGTTTAATTTGTGTGATCTAAAGAGCATTATGTACTCGTCATTATATTTTACCATACCAGCATTATGCACAGTTGCCACTGGATACGGAATATCATCCTTTGTAAGAATAGGATTGTTTGAATATCTTTTAATTAATGTTTTTTTCAATTTTATTTAGTTTTAATCTTTAGTATAATAATCGTCATGTGCTTTAAGTACATTCAAATAAGAAATTAAATAAGCTAATGTGCTTTCGGCACCTTGATTTTGATTTATGCCATAACTTTCAAGTCCATCAAAGCAGCCTTTTGTTTCGTAGTTAAAGAGGTTCATTCGTAAATCATTTTCGCCTAAGAACCATTTAAAAGATTTGAATAATTTACTTAAATAGTCTTTATTGTTCGAGACATTATAGGCTTGTCTATACATTAAAACCATTCCCATAGCATCTATTGGTTGCTGGGCAAACATAGAGCGTTCTCCATCTTTTTTATACCATTTTTCATTACCAATAATAGATAAATGTCCTTCATTCATGGTGTGGTCTGTGAGGAATTGCATAGAGCTAAATGCGACTTCTTTAATAGCCTCTTCGTTTAAGATTTCTGCTGCATGGAGCATTGCTAATGGGAGCATTGCGTTATCATAAGCCAATAACTCTTCGAACCAATTCCAATTATCATGTGAGTTTAGTTCATAATGATCAATTAAAACTTGGGTAAGTTTTCTCAATCTTTCGATCATTATTTCGTCCGACATATTACTTCTTAAATAATGGCTAATTCCAATTATTGTATTGGCAATACTTCGTATGGATTTTAAATTATCGAAAAACGGTGTGGCTTTGTCAAAAATAAGTCTGCCAATTTGGTAATAGGAGTCGTTAGGTGAATTATTTAGCATGTATCCAATGGCCCAGATTGTTCTACCAAAAGAGTCTTCCGAGCCAACTTCGTCTAAGAATTGTCTGTTAAAGCTTAAGAAGTTTCTAAAGCTGCCATCAGGGTTTTGCATATAATGAATATAACTTAAATAAATTGGACACAATTTAAGAGCAAAGCTGTCTTTCTTTACTTTATACGTCATTAGTGCCATTAGTAAGGCTCTTGAATTATCGTCTAAGCAGTATCCTTCTTTAAGATTCGGGATTCCAAATTTTGCATGTTGAATTATGCCAGTATCATCGGTAAGGCGTTTTATGTGTTCAATAGAAAACGCTGGTAAAAGTGCAATGTCAAACGGTATAATCTCCTTCTTTTCGGTCTTAATATCTTCTTCAATTACTTTATCAACTATATCATTATAAATAGTGCCGATTTTAGGCCAAGTTATTTTTCTTCCATGTTCGAATGCTTTTTTACGAATTGCAAGTCGTTTTTCTGGATTATCAAGTAAATCTATTAAAACATTTGACAAGCCATCTGTGTCGCCAAAATCAAATAAGACACCTCTGCCTTTGCTTAATAGTTCAGTTGCGTGCCAATAAGGTGTGGAAACAACTGCCGAACCTACGCCTACAGCATAAGCAAGTGTTCCACTAGTTACCTGTGCCTCATTTAAGTATGGTGTAATATAAATATCGGATGCATATAAATATTTAAAGAGGTCTTTTTGACTTGAATATTTATTTAGTAAAACCACATTTTTTTCTAGGTGTAAATCTTTAATAAGTTGAGTCAAATATAAACGATATTCTTCGCCTGCATGCTTGATTACATTGGGGTGGGTTTTACCTAGTATAATATATAATACATCTGGATGTTTTTCAACTACCTGTGGTAATGCTTGTATTGCAGTCTCAATACCTTTGTTTCGTCCAACAAAACCGAATGTAAGCATAACTTTTTTCTTTTCGAGCTTAAATTCTTTCTTAACTTCTTCTTGAATGTATCTATAATTAGGTACACCATGTTCTGCGTACGCAATTTTCTCTTTTGGAATTTGATATATCTCAACCAACATCTCTATTGCTTTATGACTCATAACTACTATTCGGTTTGCCATTTTGCAAATACGCTGTAATATCTCTTTTTGAGCAAAAGACGGAGTTTGAATAACAGTATGAAAGGTTACTATCAGTGGTATTTCCAACTGGTGAAGCAAAGGCAGAATATACACCCCATCTTTACCGCCAAAAATCCCAAACTCATGTTGCAGTATGCAGCAATCTGCACCGCTTGTATTTATGTATTTGGCGGCCGCTAAGTAATCTTCTTGAAATTCTTGCCTTATATTAAACTTTACTTCTTCAGGATAGGCAAGCTCCTCTTCAGAATCATTTAAGGCTACAATAAAACTCTTTTCATGATTAGGTTCATCAATGTCTGATGCAATCATAGAGTTAAAAAGGTTTTGGGTAAAAGTTCCTATCCCACATTGACGGGGAGGATAAGTTGCAATGTAAGCGTTTTTCATATATAGTCTATTTTTATTTTAAAATTGAATAAGAGCTTCTTTGTCAAATAGTTACAATGACGTGTTTAAAGTTTTACGGATTGGTCTATCTTCTTTGTACCACGATTGTCTTTTTTGATTTGATTTAAATCAAAGAGTTTCTGTTTTACGTAAAGATAGTAATAATAATTGAGAATAACTAAAAAGTCTTTGTGATTATTGATGATAGACCTTTTTGTGTCGTTTTTTCTTTGGTTAATAATCTAATTGTATGTCGGTAATTTTATCTATAACTGCTAATGGTTAAAACGCTTATAAACAGCAAAAGCGATGCACATCGCAGTGCAGCACTTTTAGCACCCTTTTTTGTTCTAAAGGGAGGCCTACATACCTGTTATATACAGCATTAGCGTTGAATTTCCCCTTTAGTGGCCAGGGGTAGCATTGGCAAGCGTAAGTTTTCACACTTCGGCAGACCATTAGTATTGTAGTGCTGGCAAGCTCTGTACATCGCAGTGCGGCGCTTTTCACTTTTTTTTGTTCTTTATGGTTAAGCTTTTCGGCAAAAACCCTCGAAGCAAAACAATTAATATGTTTCATTTTTCTGATTATAGTCGTTAAAACATAATTAAACTTTTACTTTTGCAAAAAAAAACTGCAATATGCGAGCATCTATAATAACTATTGGGGACGAAATATTGATAGGTCAGATAGTTGATACTAATTCGGTCTGGCTTTCTAAGGAGTTAAATAAAGCAGGAATAATTGTTAATGAAATTCGATCTATAGGAGATGATAAGGAACAGATTATCTCAGCAATAAATGATTTATTCGAAATTTCAGATTTTGTTTTTATTACTGGAGGCTTAGGTCCTACTAAAGATGATATAACAAAAAATGTGTTGTGTGAAATTTTTGACTGCGGATTAGTATTGAGCGATGATGCTTTGCAAAATTTGAAAAGACTTTTGGGTGTACGCGGCATCGAAATTAACGAACAAAATTATTCGCAAGCATTGGTGCCAGAAAAATCGCAAGTTTTTGTAAATAAAGTTGGAACTGCCTGTGGTATGATGTTGAAAAGAGGAGAAAAACTCTTGTTTTCCATGCCAGGAGTACCATTTGAGGTGCAGTATCTTACTGAGTATGAGTTTATCCCATATATTAAGAAAACACACAAATTAGGAAATATCTTTCATAAAACAATATTAACATCTGGTTTACCCGAAGCTGTTTTAGCCGAAAAAATTGCGGACTGGGAAAATTCTTTGCCTAAAGAAATTAAATTAGCATTTTTACCTACGCCCGGATATGTGAGGTTAAGAATGAGTATTTATAACGCTAATGATGATTTACTTGCTCTTGTCGATAAAAAGCTTAACGAGCTAAAAAGTATCATACCAAAGTGTTTTAAATCGTCTGAAGACCTCAACCTCGCAGTACTTGTGGGTACATTGTTGACTAAGTATGGCAAAACGATTTCAACTGCCGAAAGTTGTACAGGTGGAAAAATAGCATCAATGATAGTTGAAAATGCTGGCAGCTCTGCATACTATAAAGGCAGCGTAATTGCTTACGATTATGAGGCTAAAGTAAATGTGCTTAATGTAGATAAACATATAATGGAAGAATTTGGTGCGGTTAGCTCGCAAGTTGTTGAACAAATGGCACAAGCGGTAAGAAAACTTTTAAACACAGATTATGCTATTTCGGTAAGTGGAATTGCTGGTCCCGATGGCGGAACTCCCGATAAACCTGTTGGTACTGTGTGGATTGGTTTAGCAACTCCCGAAAAAACATTGAGTGAGAAATTCCTGTTTTTTTATGATAGAAAAATTAATATTTTGAGAACTACAAATACGGCTTTGTTAATGTTGATTGACGAGTTAGAGGGAAATTAAATATTTTTAAGAATTGTTTTTTTGTTGTTAGATGGTTGTAATTTATTGGCACTAATAAAATAATGAAATAATTGTTGCCACCGCCAAGCAAATTGAAGCAATTCCATTAGTTGTGCCAAAAGCAATATTTACTTTCGAGATGTCATTAGGCTTTACAATTAAATGCTGATAAACTAATAGTGCTGAAAATATTCCTATACCAATCCATTGTATAAAATTTGCACACATAAGAATAGCCCAAAAGAGTAAGAACATTACCGCTATAAAATGCAAAATAGTTGAAATCCATAATGAGCTTTTACGACCCAGTTTTGCTGGGATAGAGAATAATTTATGTTTTTTATCAAACTCTTCGTCCTGAAGCGAGTAAATAATGTCGAAACCTGCAGTCCAAAGTAAAACCGATGCCGATAACATCATAACTGCAAAGCTAAACGTCCCAGTAACTGCGATATAAGCCCCAGCAGGTGCTATAGCAAGTCCCAACCCTAAAAATATATGAGATAAAAATGTAAAGCGTTTTGTGTATGAATATCCAAGTACAATTAATAGGGCAAGAGGCGATAAAATCAAAGTGTAGATATTGATAAGTGATGCCGATATGATAAACAGAACAGAATTTATTATTGTAAATATTAGTGCGTTTTTTGCAGTGATAATTTTTTTAGGTATTTCACGTGTTTGAGTTCGTGGATTTTTTGCATCAATAAATCTGTCAGTATATCGGTTAAACGCCATTGCACTGTTGCGTGCAAAGATCATCGACAATAGCACAAGTATTAGTGTTCGCCATTCAAAAAAATGTCCAGGTTCTTTTATTGCCATAAAATAGGCAGTTAGTGCAAAGGGCATTGCAAAAACTGTGTGGCTAAATTTTATTAGCGATAAATATGATTTTATTTTAGTCCTCATAGGTTATTAGTGCAAAATTGAAAAAAACAGTTGAACAAAATAGGCAAAATATGCATTTTGGAAAAATAATGTTCACATTTGTTAAGTTAACTAATAAAATAACAATTATGTATTGAATTTGTTATAAAAATAGTGTAACTTTAGACCACAAATTTAGTATTTTTGCGTTTAAATATAAAATGGTTTTTAATGTAATTAGAATTGAGGAACGAAATTAAAATATTACTCTTGCTTATAGTATGGATAACATATAGTGCCTGTGCTTCTTCGCAGTCAGTGGGGCTTGTTTTAAGTGGAGGTGGCTCTAAAGGGCTTGCTCATATTGGCGTAATACGTGCACTTGAGGAAAATAACATTCCTATTGATTATGTGGCTGGTACATCTATTGGAGCAATTGTTGGGGGGTTGTATGCAGTCGGATTAAGTCCTGATGAAATGGAGGAGATTTTTCGTGATGATAGATTTCTTAATTATTACAAAGGTCGAATACCTGATGAACAGTTTTATTATTTTAAAAAAACTGCAAAAGATGCCTCTGCTTTTAGCTTAGGTTTTGCAAAAGCTGATAGCGGTATAAACGTTGTGTTACCAACAAATATAGTTGCAACTCAGCCAATGGATTTTGGGATAATGGAATATTTTGCTCAATATACCGCTGCCGCAAATAATAATTTCGATAAGCTTTTTGTCCCATTTCGCTGCGTAGGTGCCGATGTGTATAAGAGTTGCGAATTTGTTTTTAAAAGTGGCGATTTAGGTCAGTCAATTAGAGCATCTATGACATTCCCGTTTTATTTTAAACCTGTAATGATTGATAGTGTGCTTTATTTTGACGGCGGTATCTATAACAATTTCCCGATAGACGTAATGCGTAATGAATTTAATCCTGATATAATGATTGGTGTGAGTGTTACTAATTATGCGGCAAAACCAAATCCAGATAATTTAATGTCGCAAATTGAACATCTTGTCATGGGAGCTAAAAAAGAATATGAAGTCCCCGTGAATGAGGGTATTACGCTAAATATCGGTTTTGAAGATGTCGGTTTGTTAGATTTTCACAGATTGGATGAGTTTTCAAAATTAGGATACGATAAGTGTATGCTGATTATGGATAGTGTTAAAAGTCGAATACACAGGCGAGTTTCATTGCCAAAGTTAAGAGCAAGGCGTGAAATATTTAAGATGAGGGTCCCATTGTTGAAATTTGATAAGTTTTTTGTTAATGGGATTGACGAAAAATCAGAAGACTATATTTTAAAATCACTCAAGGGGAAAACTGAAAAATTAAATCTACGACAATTCGAATCTGAATATTATAAGTTAATATCTGATTATCAGATCGCTTCTGCTACACCTACTGCAAAATATAATGATACAACTGGTTTTTTTGATGTCGTTTTGGATATTAAGAAGCAAAAACGTGCGAATGTTTTGTTTGGAGCTGGATTGTCAACTGGATATTCAAACACAGGATTTGTCGGATTTAATTATAAAATATTGAACCGCATGTCTTTTTTGCTTAGTACAAATGCTTATTTTGGACGCTTATACAGTTCATTACATCTGTCTGGACGATTCGATTTCCCTTTTAGAATACCTTTAGCGATGGAGATTGCTGCAAATGTTAGTCGTTTTGATTTCTTTAAGGGTAATTCACGATTGTTTTCACTTGATTATAGACCTCCGTATTTAATAAACTCTGATAATAATACTCGCGTTGATATTTTTACACCCCTAACCAGAATGTCGATTATTAAAATTGGACTTGCAAAGGCTCAACAGTCGTACGATTATTTTCAAATTAACAATTTTTTGCAAAATGATACGGCTGATATCACATCTTTTAATCTTAATACTGCTTCTTTTAGTATTATTAGAAATAATCATAATTATGTTGATTATGCGAATAAGGGAAGTCGTAGTTTGTTGAGCATAAGGTATGTTTCTGGAACTGAGGTAAATATTCCTGGATCTACAACTGCTATAACAGAAGATTATTTAGTAGATCACTCTTGGCTGCAATTTAATTTACTCTCTGATACTTATTCGCGTGTTAGCAAGCATTTGACACTTGGTGTTTATGCTGAGTTGATGATGACGACAAAGCCTTTGTTTAGGAATTACACTTCGAGTGTGCTGTCGGCACCGGCATTCTCTCCAACGCCTCATAGTCGTACCTTGTTTTTGCCTAATTATCATGCAAACTCTTATGCCGCCTTTGGCTTAAAACCTGTGGTTTTTATAACCGATAATTTTAACCTCAGACTTGAAGCTTATGCCTTTTTGCCATTTGAGAAAATACTTAAGGAATCGCCTTATGAACAAGTTTATTTGCCTTATTATAGTGAGCGCTTTGCTTATATTTATTTGTTAGGTTCTGCGGGTCTGGTATATCATACTCCGTTGGGACCCGTTGCATTTACTGTCAATTATTACGAAACAGATTCGAGAGCTACATATTTTATGCTGCACTTTGGTTATGTAATATTTAATAAAAAAGCATTTGATTATTGATAATCTCTAAGAATGCGTTCAATATTTTATTAAATTCTGATTATCTTTGACACAAACTAATTTTATGAAAAATAAATTACTTTATATTATTGGCATTTTATTAATTGTTTTAAGTTCTTGTTCGGTTGGACGACGACTTGACGATAAGGCATGGATTGTGGTTGATGTCTCGCAATATACCGATTCATACCAGACAAACTCAAATAAATATATTGATGAGACTTTGTCTGATAAGTATTTTAGCGAATTCTTAGCCGAACTTAAAAGCTCATTACTAAGTTTTAATATTGAAACTATTTCTGGAGAAGGTAATGTAAATAACTATAATTCTGCATATACGATACAGATAAATAATGCTGAGTATATTGAGAGGTTTGAAACTGAATCTGTATTTATTGATGGTATGTCGGTAAGCCCTGAGGAATTTGATGTTGTTAGCTGCCATCTTTATTCTGGGTCTAAATTGTTTAAAATAGACAAGAATGGGCGTAATAATTTGCTTAAAACTTATGCGGTAAGTGTAACAAAATCAGAGAAACTGTCTAATAACCGAACTTTTTGGCAATTAGTTTTTGGATCAAATAAAGATAATTCAGAATATACATACAAGGAACTTGATGATGACGTTTTTTTTGACTTAAGTCGTAAAGCGGCAAGACGTTCAGCAGCAAAAATATCACGAACCATTTATAAACATTAATTTAATGAAATGACATATACAATAGTTGTAAAAACTTTATTTGAACTTGAGGAAGTTTTAGTGAAGGAATTGGAAGATTTAGGAATTAAAGGTGTTAAAGTACTAAGACGGGCAGTTGAGTTTGAAGGCGATTTGTCGGATGTGTATAAGTGTAATCTGCATTTGCGATGTGCATTGAGCGTTTTGGTAAAAATAGGGCAGGAGAGGGTTAAAAATGAGGAGCAGCTTTATAAATATATCTATTCAATTGATTGGAATGAGTATTTTGACTTGCGTAAAACCATTGCAGTTAGTGTAGTTACTGTGTCAGAAACTATGAATCATAGCCTTTTTTTGGAGCAAAAAACAAAAGATGCAGTTGTAGATTATTTTCGCGATAAATTTGGAGATCGCCCAAATGTTGACATACAAAATCCAGATGTAAAAATTAGTATTTATCTTACTGATGATACTTGTAATTTGTACCTCGATAGCTCAGGACAAGCACTTTATTTTAGAGGATTTGATAAAGAAATCGGCGAAGCCTCAATAAACGAATGTCTGGCTTCAGGAATAATCAAATTGAGTGGTTGGGATTGTAAAACTAATTTTCTTGATCCTATGTGCGGAAGTGGTACTTTTTTAACCGAAGCATATATGATGGCCTGTAACATGCCAGCAGGCATAAAAAGAAAACGGTTTTCTTTTATGAATTGGAAGAATTTTGATTCGATAGAATGGAAGAAAATTTTAGCTGATGCAAAAACTAATATTTGTGATTCAAAAGCCAATATTTCTGGTTCTGACCTCAATCCTGAGGCTGTTCTTTTAGCTAAAAATAATTTATATAAATTAGACAAGGCTAATACTGTGAAAGTTAGCGTTTGCGATTTTTTTGTTTCCAAAGCTCTTTCTGGAAATGGTATTATCTTTAGTAACCCTCCTTACGGAACTAGAATTCAACTTGATGATGCAACAGATTTTTACAAAAGCATAGGTAATAAATTAAAATTTGATTATGCGGGTTATACTGCGTGGATAATCTCATCTGATATGGCAGCTATTAAATTTATTGGTATGAAACCCGACAAAAAACTGACTTTATTTAATGGTCAATTAGAATGCAAGTTACATAAATATACGATTTATAGAGGAAGTAGAAAAAAATCAGGTTATTAACCTAAGTTCGATATAATTTTAAAGTTCAGGTTATAAATAATCGGTGCATTTTTCAAGTTTTATGCCTCTTGAGCCTTTAATAAGGAAAAATTTTCCTACTTCGGGTTTTTTTACAAGGTGTAGGGCAAGGTCTTCGACTTTTTTAAAGAAAATGAACTCATATTTATTGTTAAAATTATAAAATTCATTACCTACGAGATAAATTTTGCGAAAATTCATGTTTTCAATTTTCTCAAGAATTTTTTTGTGTTCTGCGATGCTGTCGTTTCCAAGCTCTAGCATATCGCCAAGTATGAGGCATTTGTGTTTATCTACTATTCTATCAAAATTATCAATTGCCGCTACCATGCTTGTTGGGTTTGCATTGTAAAAGTCTAAGATTAGAGAATTACGGATAGTTTTTACATGCTGCGATCTGTTATTTCGTGGATAATAGCACGCTATAGCATTGTCAATTGCTGTGGAGGGGACATTAAAATATGTTCCAATAGTTATAGCAGCAAGAATGTTTTCAAAATTGTATTCCCCAATCAAATTCGATTTTGCTAAACCTTTTTCATTATTGGCATTCCATTTAACTGCAGCTTCATATCCAAACTCTGTATAAATCCCTTGACAATATGCTTTTTCAGACTTACCGTAGCTTACAGATGAGCAATTGATTAGTAATTTATTGAGTATTTCATTATCAATATTACTAAAAATAACTCCCTGATTTTTTTTCAGGTAATCATATAGTTCTCCCTTGGTTTGTTTTATGTTTTCAATTGAGCCAAAACCTTCTAAGTGTGCTTTTCCAATATTTGTAATAAGTCCATATTCTGGTTCTGCGATTTCGCACAATGTTTTTATTTCACCTTTATGATTTGCTCCCATTTCAATAATACCGATATCTACAGTATGATTCATCGCCAGTAAGGTAAGAGGCACTCCAATATGATTATTTTTATTACCCCCTGTATATGCGACTCTTAATTTTTGAGCTAATACAGATGCCAACAATTCTTTTGTTGTAGTTTTGCCATTGCTTCCAGTAATTCCTATGATTGGGATTTTAAGTTGTTTGCGATGATAATTAGCTAAGTCTTGCAGTGCTTTTAGCGTATCAGGTACAATAAAAACATTATCCGAATCTTTAAAACGACTGTCCGAAGTAACTGCTGCAACGCAGTCTTTGGCTAAAGCATCTTCAACATATTTATTACCATCAAAATTATCTCCTTTTAGGGCAAAAAATATAGAATTTGGGGAGATAACCCTAGAGTCTGTATTTACTTTTCTACAAACTTTGAAAACAGAATATATTTGCTCTATTGTATTCATAAAAAAATAAAACCCCAAAATGGGGTTTTATTTATATGTTAATTATTATTTTGGTAGTGTTGGAGAACCTACTCTATCCATTGCACATCTAAAACCGAGATCGGCTCTTGCAAGTTTTTCGTCTAAGAAACGGCGTGTTCCAGGAACCATCCAATATGCACGGTCTTTCCAAGAGCCACCTTTAAATACTCGCGATCTGTCTGAAACTAAGCTTGTCATTTGATTGCCAGCAGCTCCGTCTCCTTTGTTAATCTTAGGATTTGAAGGGTCAAATTGACCAAATCCCCATTCTCCGAACTCTCCCCAGTTTCCTTCTTTGTACATTTCTGGAGTTTTACGTGTAAAGAATTGATCGGGATAAATAATGCTTCCGTCGGCTAATTGTAATTGTCCACCTTCAAGTATCATTGATCCATCTGGCATCATTATATTACCTTCAGAAGTTTTTTCGTGTCCTGTAGGAAGAATATATGTCATATTTTGGAGGTCAACTTTTACACCATTAGGCAATAAAATTTCGTTTCCGCCCGACATTAAAGTTGCACCTGGATAAATATCGCCCACGTTTTCTGGGGTTAAACCACCATCAATAGGGTCATTTACTCTAATTGCATCTGACTCCACTTGGAATCTATCGCCTTTAACCCAGTATTCTTCAGCATTTCCACTAGGGATTAAAGATTCGAGGTCACCATCTAAATAATTTCTATTATCTGAAGTTGTATAGTTTTCACGACTATAGCATTCTTCATCGCGTACGGGCTTACGTAGTATTTTTCCAGAATAGTCGAAATAGTTTTCTGCTTCGGGAGTAAGTTCGATATCTCCAGATCTTGGGTCGGTAATAACTTCATAGTCTGTATAAACATTACCTCTAAATGGTCTAAATTCGTTCATATCTTCAAAAGTGAGGTCTCTATACACATCCATTACCCATTCATTAACATTACCTGCCATACAATATAATCCGTATTCGTTTGGCCAGTATGATTTTACTGGTGCAGAAATATCTGCTTTATCGTTAAGTGCACCTGATACCCCCATGTTGTCTCCACGTCCACGCATTGAGTTTGCCATCATCATACCTCTTTCTTCGCCACGAGTATCATTTCTAATATAGTGTCCGTTCCATGGGTATAATCTTCTTTCATAAATTCTTTCTCTGTAATGATTGCCAATATGAGCAAGTGCAGCAAATTCCCATTCAGCTTCTGTTGGTAGTCTGTAACGTGGTAAAAAATATCCATCTTCCATTCTTACCCAACGTCTGTCTTCACCCGTGTTTACATTACCTCCTTTTCGACCAGCTTTAAGAGTTGCAGGATCAACATATAGGTTTTGTATTTTACCGTCTGGTCCTTTACCAGTCTCATCAATTGAAAGGTCAAGGTTTTCTGCATAAATTAAATAAGCGTCAGTGTTAAATTGCTTAGCTTGATCTTGAGGAGCGACATATTTATCTATAATTCCTTCGCGCAGTAAAATTAATTCATTAACACGGTCGGTACGCCACTCACAATATTTTGTTGCTTGTACCCACGAAACACCTACTACGGGATATTGCTCGTATGCAGGGTGTCTAAGATAAAGTTCTACCATAGGCTCGTTAAATGCGAGTCTTTCTCTCCAAACCAAAGTGTCAGGGAGTGCTTCACGATATAAAAAGCGATAATCCGATGAATACACATAAGACAACCAGTAGAGATATTCATTATAATCAATGTTTCTCACTTCGGTTTCGTCCATATAAAAGGATGAAACAGTAACTCTTCGAGGTATGTTGTTCCAGTCGTACATCACGTCTTGTTCAACTCTACCCATTGCAAATGAGCCTCCTTCAACAAATACAAGACCAGGTCCGGTTTCTTGTTCATATCCAGGATGATTTTGAAAACCACCAAAATTAGGATCATTGTAATTCCAACCTGTTGTACTTGAAGTTTCTTTTTTACAAGAACTTATAAGAACTATTCCCGCAAGAATTGTTAACACAAACAAAGTATTCTTTTTCATATTATGTTGTTTTTATAATATCCAATAACTATATAACTAAAAAGAAGGACAACTTATTATGTCTTTCTTAGGATTTTTTCCATGACACTCAAATGTAAATGCTACTGAAACCTCGTGTGCACCATAAGTAGAGTTCTTTAATCTCGATACTGTTAGGTCGTAACTATATGCAAATCTAAGGTTGTCTTGTTTGAACCCAGCAAGCATAATGAATGAGTCGTATTGGAAGTTAAAGTTTTGACGTAGCCAAAAACCAGCAACAATTTGTTTACGTGCGACATAAACTCCCCAATTAAACTGTTGAAATTGACCTTGTTGATGGAATAACAGTTGAGGAGCTATTTTTAGCTCGCCTCTGCGAAACTTACTACTATTAATAGGTACTTCAGTTCCAAAGTGTGCAGTTATTTTTCTGGGTAGTACCGCATCACTACCACGAAGGAAGGACTCCGATGGTTGTGTGAGGTGATGTACTGCCAGACCAAAAAATGTTTTTTCGCTAAAAGCCAGCAATCCAGCAGAGAAATCTACATAATTGCGTTGGCTGTTGATAATATCTGGATTCTCAAGTGACGAGTAAATTGGCCCGTAAAGAGGGTGTATCATATTTGGGAATATAAAATCCCAATCAATACTTTTCATAATGTAGGATGCTTGAAAGCCAGCTGCAACAAAAAACCTGCGAGTTACTGGTAGTGTGTATGAGTACATACCACTAATCATAGTTGAGGTTATAGTACCACCTCCCTGAACATCATTCATGAGATGCAAACCTACGCCTCCCTGTAAAACATTCCAGTACTGGTCGTAAGACGCACTATAAGTTACGTACGTGGGACCTAATGCAGGCCACTGATTACGATAGTTTAAACTTATCCTAGGGCATTTCTCTGCGCCGGCAAATGCAGGATTCAAGTAAAGCGAATTTGCATAAAACTGCGAAAAATGAGCGTCTTGAGCATTTAGCAGACCCAAACTGCCTATAAATAAGGCACTTAACAAAATTATGTAGCGTTTGACCATAATATATTTCTTAACAACAATGCACAATATTAATAAATTTTTCTCTAATTATAAAATATAAAATACAATATTAAGTTATTTTTGTCGTTTATGAAAATAATTACTAAAGTTTTTTTTATTTTTTTTTATTTTATGCGAAAAATCCACTTTATATTCATCTTTGTTTTTATTAACACTTTATTAACAGCTCAGGTTATTAACTTATCTGATTCTTTAAAGTGGCAAAGTAACAAAATTTTTATTGATAACGAGCAAAATATCATTAATATTTTATCCTTTGAAAATGCACAGTTCCGTAGTGTTGATAATTTACCTCTGTATTTTTATAAAGCTAAATTAAAAACTGAGGTTTATGTATCAGATGTTGAATTAGTTAATGCGAAATATGAAGTTATTAACAAAGATGATTTAAACAAAGTAAAACATCTTGAAAAAATTTCGGATATGCCTGAGATTAAAACTAATATTAGTAAATTTAGAAAACAATCTTATTTGGCATTTGAGTTGGTACCTTTAAGACGCAATAAGTCTTCGGGCGATATTGAGAGACTTGTGTATTTTGAATATCGCATTACGTACCAAGCTGTAAGAACAGCAAAAGTGCAAAAATCTTACACAAATAATAGTAAATTATCTTCAGGTACTTGGTACAAAATTAGAGTGAGTGAAACTGGTATTTATAAATTGACATATAGTGATCTTTCGGCAATGGGATTTACCTCCTATAATAATATAGGTATATTTGGTTATGGAGGTCTCTTATCAAAAACAGTTGGAGCAGAGCTTTATGAGGATTTACCTGAAAGACCTGTTGTAAAAGTAGATGTTAATGCAAACAACGTCTTTGATAGCGGAGATTATTTGTTGTTCTATGCTGATGGACCACACAATATTTATTGGTCAGAAGATATGGATCCTTCTCACGAGTATCATGCATACTCTCCACATTCTTATTATTTTGTGTCAGACCAAGGAACATGGAAACAGCCTGTAAATACTGCGTCTTTGCCTTCAAATAACGTGCTAGTTAATAGTTTTGATGATTATGGATTCCTCGAAAAAGATTCTGTAAACCTTTTACATAGTGGACGCAGTTTATTATGGCGAGAGTTTGATTATTATTTGTCTCATTCTTTTTCCAAGACTTTTCCTAACGTGTTAACAAGTGATACGGCAATTGTTAAGGTTAAGTTGGCTGCAAGGTCAAGTGCTCAAAGTTTTTTTAATCTTAATATAAATGGGCTTACTCAAAGCCCTATCTATATTGATCCAACATCTAATAGCTCGCTAGCGGCTTTTGCTAAATTTAATACGCTTCACACCTTTAAAATTAAACCATCGGCAAGCACTTTTGCTGTTAATCTTACTTATACAAAAACAAGTTCAAACTCAAAGGGCTGGCTTGATTATATATCTTTTACTTTAAGACGACAATTGTCCATTAGTAATAATTTTGTTCAGTTTCGTGATAAAAAATCAATTGGTATAGGACAGATAGCACGATTTAATGTTTCAAATGCTGGCTCCTCAACAATTGTGTGGGATATCACTGATAGGATAAATGTTAATAGAATGCAAGGTACTCTTAGCGGTTCTGTTTATAGTTTTAATGCAGATGCATCAAGTTTAAAAGAATATATAGCATTTAATCCGTCATCGGCTTTTCCAACACCTGAAATAAGTGGTTCGGGTTTGGGATTTATCGAAAATCAAAATCTTCATGCTTTATTGCCAGTCGATTTTGTTATTGTTACTCATCCTGATTTTATGGCTCAGGCACAGATTATAAAGCAGTTGCACGAGGATTATGATGATATGTCAGTAATAATTACTACTCCACAGAAAATATATAACGAATTTTCGTCCGGGACACCTGATGTTTCTGCAATCAGAAATTTTATGAAGATGCTTTACGACAGGGCTGCTACTGAAAATGATATTCCAGATAATCTTTTGCTTCTGGGAGACGGAAGTTATGATAATCTCGGAATCGATCCTTTGGCAACAAATTTTATTTTAACATACCAGTCAGAGTCAAGTGTTTCGCCTACAAGTTCGTTTGTGTCTGATGATTTTTTTGTGTTTCTTGATGACGGCGAAGGGGGAGTTGGTGGTACGCATGATGTTGATGTAGGTGTTGGACGGATGCCTGTTAAAACTGTTGCCGAAGCAGAGGCCTATGTCAATAAACTTCAAATTTATTACAGCTCTGCCAGTTATGGAAGTTGGAAAAATAAAATTTTGCTTGTCGCAGATGATGCCGAAAATGGAGAAACTATCCATCAGAGCCAAAGTGCGACATTGGGAATCCAATTAGAAAATGAATATCCCATGTTTAATTTAGAGAAATTATTTTTAGATGATTATGAACAAATTTCGACAGTACAAGGACATAAATATCCAGATGTTAATCAGGCAATAAATGATAATATTAATAATGGTGTATTGGTTGTAAATTGGATAGGTCATGGTAATGAAAACGGATGGGCACACGAAAGTGTATTAACACTTAATATGATAGGCGTTTGGCAAAATACTAATAAATATCCTATTTTTGTTACTGCTACTTGTGAGTTTTCTCCTTGGGATAATCATAATTTAGTTTCTGCAGGTGAGGAGGTTCTGTTAAATCCTGTCGGTGGAGGTATTTCTCTTTTTACTACTACTCGACTTGCGTTTTCGTCAAGTAATGCCTCCTTATCTTATAAGTTTTACAAAGAGATTTTTAAGCGAGATGACACTGGTCGAGTTTTTCCAATTGGTTTGTCTGCTATAAGGGCTAAAAACTCGTTGTCTGGAGATACAAACAAAAGAGTGTTTGCTCTGTTGGGAGATCCTGCTATGCGACCTTCTGTGCCTTCTTATATCGCATCTACGACTAAGATAAATGGGGTGGATGTTAATCTTTTTAATGATACTATTCAAGCAACTGCAATGGTTACATTTGAAGGTATTATTACTAATCCTGAAGGAAATTTAATGGAAAATTTTAATGGTATTATTTATCCAACTGTTTACGATAAACGAATGGAATATACGACACGTGGTAACGATGGAGCTGCACCTTTAAATTATACTGCACAAAAAAATATTATTTTTAACGGACAGGCAAGTGTAGTTAATGGTCATTTTACTTTTTCTTTTATTGTGCCAGTTGATATCGCTTATTTTTACGATGCCGGAAAAGTTAGTTATTATGCACATAATAATAGCGATACAGAAGCTGCGGGATATGATGGGTCTTTTTTGATTGGTGGCTCTGCTGATAATAACTTAAATGATAACGAAGGTCCCGAAATTGAGTTGTTTATGAACAATGAGCAATTTATTCCTGGTGGTATTACTGATGAAAAACCTCTTTTGCTTGCGAAAATATCGGACGAGTCGGGAATAAATACTGTTGGAAGTGGTATTGGACACGATATTACAATGACATTTGATGAAAATACTGCTGATGTAATAGTTCTTAACAAGTTTTATGAGTCAACTATTGATGACTTTACATCTGGGGAAGTGAACTATAAAATGTCGGGGCTTGATATAGGTCCACATACACTTAAAGTTAAAGCATGGGATGTGCTTAATAATAGTAATGAAAGCCTTACCGATTTTATTGTGGCGAACTCTGCCGAACTTGTTATAGACCATATATTTAACTA
>CAYNKH010000049.1:0-18511 GCA_964397745.1 uncultured Bacteroidales bacterium
AGTAGCCGACGCTACCCACATTGAGGACCTCGCCAGAGCCGTGGAAGCGGGCGGCGGCCACGGGCAATTTAAGAGGAGAGGCAAAAGCACCTACTGCGTTGTAACTGCTCCAGCTTGTACGCTCTGCTACCCATTCGACTTCGGTTGGTAACCTGTAACCGCCGGGGCAAGGGTTGTTGGTGCCGCTTACATTCTGCCATAAATTACCGTTTTGCGGGTTGCGCCAGTCGTAAGGGCCACTACCGATAGTAATAAAATCGCCATGCCCGGGTGTATCGCTTGTTGCTAATGTTGCAGTTGTGCCGGAAGTACGAATTTGGTGTCCGTCGGCTGCACGTCCCCACTGGTACAGGTCGCCGTAAGCGGCGGCATCGGTACTGCTTGTTGCAACTTGAGAAGCACCAAGGTTGCGGTCCATCCAGACTTCGCCGGTGGAGGGGTTATATACATCTGTTAAATGAACAGTAGTAATCCCAACTACAGTAGTCCATGTTGGCACACCGCCATCAAAAATTAACATTTGTCCTTCGTTACCTGCTGCTACGGTAATCCATGCTGTGCCGTTCCAGTATTGCATGTCGCCTGCTGTAGTGCCAGCAGCAGTCCTTACCACATAAGGGCTTGCTGTAGTACCTGCTCCGGATACGGTTACGTTTGTACCTGCGATTACTTTGGTTTCGGAACCATCTTGGTCGCCAGTATTTACTTCTGAAAGATTACCCAAATTGGTAATGTCAGTTGCCGTAATATTAGCTGCCTGACTGCCTATGTAAACTGGGTCGGTTTCAGTAGTTAAGAATCCGCTCACATCAGGTATTTCGCTGCGTACCTGTGCTGTTGAGTCGCCCAAGGCGGTTTTTGTTGCCAATGTGCTTAGGTCTTGGTCGCCAGTATTTACACCTGAAAGATTGCCTAAATTGGTTATGTCGGTTGCGTTAATATTAGCAGCTTCGCTTGCTGAATAAACAGGGTCGGTTTCGGTTATACCACCTGTAACTGTTTCAGCAGTTTTGGCATGCAAAGCGTAAGGCACACTTAATAACTGGCTTGTACCTGTAATACTGTAACTTGTTCCGCCTGTTGGGTCAGTTTCGGTTTTAATAAAATAGCTGTCGTTTGCCCAGTCAATAGTGGAAAAATTTCCGCTTACTACTGTTCCTGTTCCAATTTCTAAGCTTACTAATCCATTGGCATTAGAAGTAGGTGTTTGTGTTTCTACATAAACTGCTGTGCCACTTGCTGAACCTTGCAAAATGCTTATTTGCATACCTATTTGGGTGTTGGTAACCAAAATATCGCTACTATTGCGGATTACTGCTTGATAGCTCATTTTTTCGGGTGATTGAGCAAACACACTTGCCGTTAATAGAACGGCTACTATAATTGGAAATACTTTTTTCATTGTTTTGTCCTCCTTAATTATTAATGATTTTAAATTAAAATCCAAAGATAAAGAGTATAGTTATGCCTATAAGTATAAAGTTGTTATGAAAAAATCAGCTTTAAGGTTAGCAAAAGGTTAACCTTTGTTATATTTGCTTAAGATATAACGAAAGATTGTCGTCAGTTTCAAGACTAAGTTTTTTTCTTAAACGGCTTCTGGCAACTCGAACGGTTGATAATTCTCGAAATGTTTGTGATGATATCTCTTTTGAACTTAATCCTCTCATAACTAAAAAACTAAGCTGAATTTCCTGTGGTGTTAGGTTAGGATGTTTTTCGAGTAGCTTTTTAACGAATTTATTATCAGGCATCGTTTTTTCGTTAGCGAGTATCAGGGTTTGAGATGCTGAGAGGTTAGATATGATTTTATTTATTTTTAAGTTATTGTTGTCTGATACAATTGCTTCAAGTTGTTTCTTTAAATCGGTAAGCAGTTCGTTAAAGAATTGGACTCTCATGCTATTTTCTTCTATTTGGTTGTTTAAACTCTCAAGTCTGTCTATCATTCTTTGTTTTTCAATTTTATCGACTTTTTGAGTTTGTTTTTTTATTTCTTGAATGTATTCTGCAAGTTTTGCATGAGAGTTTATACGTGAAATAAATTCTGTTTTTTCAAGTGGTTTTCTTAAAAAATCACTGGCTCCTGCATCAAAAGCTGTTTTTAAATCCTTAGCTGTGAGTCAGATGCCTGTTGCAATTATTACCGGAATATCTCTAGTTTTTAGATCAGCTTTAAGCTCTTTGATTGTTTCGATACCGTCTTTTCCTGGCATTTCCCAATCCATAATTATTATGGTGGGCATTTCGTTTTTTGCGATACTTAGTGCAACTTCGCCATTTGGTGCACCAAGTATTCCATATGGAGCCGACTCTTCGATAATATAATGCATTGCAATTCTTAAGTATTCCTTATTGTCATCAACTATTAAAATTTTCTTTATTAGATCTCCCATACGCTTTTAAAGTACCATGTTAATTAATTCGTCAAACGATTTCTTATTTCCTTCGTAAACTGCGTCAGCAAGCTTTTCTATCCAAACTCTTATTTCTAAACACTCAGAGTTCTCAAATGTTTTGGTTTCTGTAATTATTTCTCCTATTTTAAATAGAGGAATTTGTTTGATAATTAAACATAAGCTTTTTAATTCAAGCTTACTTTTATCAGAAAGATAAAAGGCATCGTGTTCTGTACTCACTAGTTGTTTTGGTTTTTTTATCAAGTCTGATTCTGGCAGTTTTAGTTGAAAAACAGTTCCTTGTTCACTAGATGAGAGTACTATGATTTCGCCATCATGAACTTTTATAGCTAGTTTGCAAAATGATAAACCCAGACCGTGTGATTTGAACGAGCGATTCGATTCTTTATCGAGAATAAAAAATTTCTCGAATATTTTGTCGTGGAATTCAGGCTTGATTCCTTTCCCTTTGTCTTTTACTAATATCACACAATTAGTATTTTCAGAATGAACTTCAGCCGTTATTATGGTTTTTTCTGGAGAAAACTTGATAGCATTCGACAGTAGATTTACAATGGTTCTTTGAATTAATTGATGATTACAATTAATTGTGCCCTTGCAGTAATACTCCTGATTAATTTGTATTTTTTTCTTATTAGCAAGGACTTGAACAATTTTTACAGATTCTCTCAATACGTCTGATATAGGGTAGGCTTGCTTTGAAAAAACATATTCTGGGGTTTCCAGTTTCTCAATTTCTAAAACATCCTCTAGTTGTCGTTTCATATTATTTGCATAATATTTTATTTTTTGATCAGATTCTAAAGATGAATTTTCACTAATCTCTAGTACAGAATTAAGCGGAACTTTAAGGTCGTGAAATATTAATCGCACAATATTTTCTTTAAATTTAGAAAGCTTCTCTATTTTTATTTGATGCTCAATTATTTTTTTAATATATTTTTCAATTAATTCAAATAACAGCACATAAGTTGCAGATGTTGCTGCAAAAAATAGTAGTATGTTGCCAGATATCTCTGTTAAATCTTTGTTCTTCGTTATAATTGTTAACGCTATAAAGAATGCAATGTTTGTTAGTGCAAATGTTATGGTGTATTTACGCTTTAGGATGAACGCGACTGCCAAAATAATAATATTCAGAGTTACCATATCTTTACTTACTTGAAGGGCAATATTACTGTGATGATAAAATTCAATATAGCCAATCATTATTGTTATAAAAACACTAATTGCTGTAAGAAGAATTGATGTTGTGTTATTAATAATCTTGAAATATCTCAGGATAAAAATAATAGCAAGAATAGTAATTATTGAAGAATATAGTACTGTAAAGAAAGGATTGTTATTTGAGTTTATAAGCACTGGAATGTAGCCAAGCGTTATAATGAGTGGCAACATCATGCTTACAATTTGTTTTGCTTTATTTAGTATCTCTCCATTCACATGTTTCATCTACATTTCTCTAACTGAAGGACTGTGGTCGTAGTATAAATATACAAATCAAAAATAGTATTTTAAATTGTAATTTGCAAGAGGAGTAAAGAGAAAAGCATTTTACTCGAGTTGTACAAGAGATAAAAGACACGCTCTAAAATCGACGAATTGCTCGAACTACTCGTTCGCTATCTTTTGTAGGTTGATTATTATACTGACCATTACTAAAACCAAATGCTCTTGCATAAATAGTGTTGGCTTCAACTTCACACGAGCTCCAGTATTGGCTTGTTCCAATGTAAAGATGTGCGTTGTCTAGTCGTTCTCCATTTCCATTGTTTTCTGCGGATTGGTCGCTGACAAGATTCCACCATATTTCCCATTGTTCTTCTGAAGAAGGTAAAAACCAATCGTCATAATCCGTATCTTCATTTGTGACTAACAGTGCATCACAATATTTTGCTGCATAAGTTTCGAGTCCTTCGAATGGTTCAGTATCGCCGAATAAATCTACAATCTTGGTAGTATTATTTTGTCCAGCACCTAAGTCGGTACTTGTTCCAACACTTGTTTCTTTTCCTCCCCAGACATATCCGTTAGCTTCGGTTGATAAAGGAGATAACTCTAAATATCTCCACCCGTCTGTTAGGTAATTGGGGTTTTCATAAAAAATGTAGCCTCCTGCAGGACCCATATCGCCAATATTATACGCTCCGGCAGCTGTTCCAAGGGTGGTAAATGATATTACACTACCATAACCTGTGCCTGTTGAATTTGTTGCATATGCACAGAAATAATAAATTGTATTCGATTGCAATCCAGTAATATCTGAGGTAAAAGTTCCTGTTCCAACTCCATTTTCAATCAAGCCATCATTATTACTTATGTTTACTGATTGTGAAGTACTCCAAACAATACCACGAGCCGTAACAGTGGAAGCACCTTGGTCTGTGACATTTCCGCCGCAAACAGCACTAGTATGTGTTACAGCACTAGCATCAGAACTAACAACAGTAGGAACTGTGATTACAGGATCTGGTCCGTCAATAAATTCTAATGTTGTAAAACTGCGTTGTTCACCGTATGCAGTCCCTTCACTGTTTGTGGCATAAGCTCGAATATAGTAACTCGATTTTTCATTTAAACCGTAAACATTTGCTGTGAACTCGCCAGTTCCGACACCATTCTCTGTTGCTCCTAAGTTGTCTTCCAAGTTTGGGTTTTCGCTGGTATGCCACACAAAACCACGAACAGAAACAGCATCACCGCCTTCATCTGTTACATTCCCAGTTATTGTAATAGAGCTGGTAGTTATATTTTCGATTTCGGAAGTTACAACTGTTGGCTGGTCTCTTTTATTACAGGATGTTAAAATGCTTAAGGCAGAAAATGTTACAAAAACGATACAGATGAGGATGATTCTATTTTTCATTTTATTTATTGTTAGTTCTGAATTTAATACTCTCAAAAATACAACTAATTTTCATGATTATCTGATTATCCCAATAAAAACAATCATTTTTTTTTACTGACATTAAAGTCGGGACAAACATTTAGGCTATAACACCTGTTTTATAGTCCGTTAGGCTTTGTCCTGCGCTGTCCTGAGTTTTTATCAACGTAAGCCTGCCGATGGGCACATAAATATTTTGATTGAATTTGATGTCAAAGTCATAGCTCATCAAGTGTTATTGGCTGAGTTCGTCATTGCAAGAACAAAATACCACGAAATTTGCACATCTATTTACTTCAAAAAGCTAAATGAAATTTTATTGGCGTGTTGAATTAACTCTTTAAACCAATAAGTATATAATTCAGGGTTTTTTTCAATATCTTTTATAACTATATCTAATTTTCCCCATTTAAAATCCATTACTTCTTTAGGATTGGGAATAGGCGTACCATTAAAAATGCCAGTATAAACATGGTCTATTTCGTTTTCGATAATTTGGTTATCAAATTGTATTTTATAACGAAATGAAAACGCAAATTCAAGCTCACAATCAAAGCCCATTTCATACAATAATCGTTCGTGTCTGTAGGCATCAAAATCTATATTTTGTGGCAAATGACTGCAACATGTATTTGTCCATAAACCAGGGGTGTGATATTTTGATAATGCTCGTTGATGTAAAAGAATTTCAGCTTTATCATTAAAAACTAAAATCGAAAAAGCTCTGTGTAAAAGCCCTTGACGATGAACCAACATCTTTTCTTTATAAGAGATTATATTGTCATTATCATCAACTAAGGCAATTTTTTCGAGTTTATTCATTTTTAAATTATTTTCCAAGAAGCTTAAACATATTTCTTTTATAATCTTCGACACCAGGCTGGTCAAAAGGTTTTACACCTAACATATATCCGCTAATGCCACAAGCAAACTCAAAGAAGTAGAATAAAAATCCAATATTATATTCATCAATAGTGTCAAGTTCAATTAATAAATTTGGTACTCCACCATCAACATGAGCCTGCAACGTGCCTTCAAAAGCCTTGCGATTAACGTATTCCATATCTTTGCCTGCGAGATAGTTTAATTTATCAAGATTTTCTTTCTCTTCAGGAATTATTGGTGCATTTGAATTATCATTCACGTAAATTACTGTTTCGAAAAGACTACGTTCGCCTTGCTGAATATATTGCCCCATAGAATGAAGATCGGTTGTAAAAGAAACAGAAGCTGGAAAAATTCCTTTATGCTGTTTGCCTTCACTTTCGCCGTAGAGTTGTTTCCACCATTCGGCTATATAATTAAGTTTGAGATTGTAATTTACCATTAATTCAATTTTATATCCTGCCGCATACAGTAAATTTCGCATGGCAGCATATTTCAACGCTGGATTTTCGGGGCTTTTTTCAAGACATAAATCTTGTGCTATTGATGCACCTCTTAAGATTTCTTCAATATCATATCCTGCAATTGCGACAGGCAATAATCCTACTGGAGTAAAAATTGAAAATCTGCCACCAACATTATCAGGAATAACAAAGTCTTTAAATCCTTCTTTGTCTGCTAATTCTCTTAAAGCTCCTTTATCCGAATCTGTAATTGCAACTATTCGTTTTTGTATTGTTTCTTTATCAAACCGCTTTTTCATTTCGGAATACAATAAACGAAATGCAATTGCTGGTTCAGTGGTTGTGCCTGATTTAGAGATAATTACGATTCCAAATTCTTTGTCTTTAAGATATTCTATTAGCTCGGCATGATATGCACCATTCAAATTATGTCCAGCAAAAATAATCTCAGGCGAAGTTTTTTTAAATGACTCTGATAATGCTTCAATAACTGCTTTTGCTCCAAGGTAAGAGCCTCCAATACCAATAATTACAACAGCATCAAGATTTTGAAAAGCTTCGGCGGTTTCGTTAATTTCAGCAATATCTTCAATAGAATATGATTGAGGTAAATTAATCCAACCTAAAAACTCATTGCCCTCACCACTTCCAGAGTTTAATGTCTCCATTTGCATTAAAGCATAATCAAATGATTTGGAGTAGGATTTTTGACCAGTAAATTTTATCGCATTTTCGATATTTAGTTTCATAATATCTTTCTATTTGTTAATTAATTGTAAAAATACAAAAACTTTGAATTGTAATAAGCTATATTTGTAAAAAAAAACGTATGGTGGACAATACAACTGTTAATCGTATAAAAAGTAGATTGTATGTAATTATTTTTAAATCAAATACTCGCTGGGGTAAGATATTTGATGTTACTTTATTAGTAGTAATTTTGATAAATCTACTTGCTGTAATGTTTGATAGTATTGAATACTACAAAATTAATTATGGTACTTGGCTAAGAATAATCGAATGGGTTATAACAGGATTATTTACAATTGAATATGGTCTTAGGATATGGGTTTTAAACAAAAAATCGAAATACATTTTTAGTTTTTATGGACTTGTTGATTTGTTAGCAATATTACCTTCATTTATTGGATTGTTTATAGCAGGTACACATTTGCTCGTAGTCATCAGAACATTACGATTGTTGAGAATTTTTTCTATCTTTCAACTTAGTAACTACACAAAACAAGGAAATATTATAATCAGATCAATAACTAACAGTTGGTCAAAGATTTCTGTGTTTCTTTTATCTGTTTTTGTTATTATTACAGTTATTGGAACTTTAATGTATCTTATTGAGGATGCCGAAAACGGCTTTACCAGTATTCCTATCTCAATATATTGGACAATTGTTACAATTACCACGGTTGGCTATGGAGACATTTCGCCTCTAACTCCAGTAGGTCAATTTATTGCAAGTGTTACTATGATAATTGGTTATGCTATTATTGCAGTACCAACTGGGATAATAACCGCCGAAACCTTAAATCAGAAAAACCAAACGATAAAATGTGTTAAGTGTTTTTGTAATGAAAACGATGAGGATTCAAATTATTGCAAAGTTTGTGGTGAAAAATTGAATGCAAGCCCTAAGTCTAAAAAAGGCTAACACCCGAATATGAGTTTTTAATATTCGATATTTTTTGCTATATTTGAAAAAACTCTTACAAAAATGGATATTTTAACAAAAGCAGCAGATAAAATAAAAAAATCGGCCTATCTAAGCTGTTTTACTGGAGCCGGTATTTCTATAGAAAGTGGAATCCCTGTTTTTCGAGGGACTGATGGGCTTTACTCAAAATTTGACCAAAGCTTACTTGAAATCAATAGTTATCAATATAATACCGCAGAATCGTGGAAAGCAATAAAGGCAGTTTTCTATGATAGTTTTATAGATGCCCGACCAAATCCTGCACATGAAGTTTTGGCTAAATGGGAAAATAATGGATTATTAAAGGCTGTTGTAACTCAAAATATTGATAATTTACATTGTGAGGCAGGCAGCAAAAATGTGATGGAGTATCATGGTAATAAAGAGTATTTCGTATGCTTTGATTGTGCCGAAAGATATTGTAATCAAGAATTAAAGCTTACCAACGCTCCACCAAAATGCTTAAAATGTGATGGATTGCTAAAACCAGACTTTATTTTTTTCGGCGAAGCTATTCCAACGGATGCTGCACGATTATCACATGAAGCGGCAAAAAAATCGGATGTGCATTTGATAATTGGTACTACAGGTACTGTGCAACCAGCAGCTTATATCCCGTATTATGCAAAAAGAGCAGGAGCTTTAATTATTGAGATAAATCCTGAAGAATCAAGCTTTACAACAACTATAAGCGATATATTTATTAAAATGAAAGCAAGTGAAGCTATGCAAAAACTAGATAAAATAATTTTTTCTTAAAATAAATTCAAAATGAAAATTGTATTTGTAGAACCTCTTGGAGTTGATATTAAACTATTAGAAAGTCTTAAAATTTATTTTAAAACTCAAGGACATTATTTAAGATATTTTCCTGACCGAAATGAAAATCCCGAAGAAATAATTAAAAGAATTGGTGATGCCGACATATTAACGGTAAGTAATATCCCAATAAATAAAAAAATAATTGATGCTTGTCCTAACTTAAAACTTATTAATGTAGCTTTTACTGGTTATGACCATATTGATCTTAAAGCGTGTAAAGAACGTAATATTATGGTTTGTAATGCCGCAGGATATTCAACTACAGCAGTGTCGGAGTTGAGTTTAGGACTTGCGATATCGCTTTTAAGAAATATAGTCAAACTTGAAGCAAAAACTCGAATTCCGGGCGATAGAAATAATTATCTCGGTATTGAATTAAGTGGTAAAAAAGTTGGAATTATCGGTACAGGTAATATTGGATTGGCAACTGCAAAACTATTTCATGCCTTTGGGTGCGAAGTACTTGCATATAGCAGAACAACTAAAAATATCGATTTTTTAAAATATGTTTCTCTTGATAAGCTTCTTACAGATTCTGATATTATAAGTTTACATATTCCAGCCAATGATGAAACAAAAAATATCATAAACGAAGAAAAACTTAATTTAATGAAACCGTCTGCAATTTTGATAAACACTGCCAGAGGACAAGTTGTTGATACGCAAGCTCTTGTTGATGCGTTGAAATCAAATAAAATTGCTGGTGCTGGTATTGATATTTATGAACAAGAACCTCCTTTACCAAAAAATCATCCGCTATTAGATGCTCCTAACACAATTCTTACGCCTCATATTGCTTACGCAACAAAAGAATCTATGATAAAGCGACTTGCTATTGTAAAAGCTAATATTGAGAGTTTTGTTGACGGGGATTTACAGAATAGAATTATTTAATCAAGTTATTTCTCTATAACAATATCATATTCATCTAAGAGTCCAACTATGTCAGGCAAGGAGAATTTTGCTTTTCTAATACGGTTGTTTTCGGGATTGATAGAGTAGTTTGTGCTTGTTCTAAAATCTGCTCTTTCTAGTATAGAATTATTAAATATGCTGCCTGTTAAATCGCAGTTTTCAAAATTTGCTCCTGTAAGATTACAACCAGTAAAATCTACTTCTTGTAATTGACAATTTTTAAAAACTGTTTTTTTGATATTAATTTCAAAAAACGATGAGTTGCTAAGCAAACATGAGTCAAACAGAAATGATAATCCAAAATCATTGCAAGTTTCAAAATGAAGTCCTAATATTTTACAAGCAGTAAATTTTGTATCGCGAAAAGCTGAATTTACTGTTTTTGTTAAACTTAAATTACAATCAATAAATTCACAATCTGAAAAGATTATTTCAGATAAATCTGCATTAGAAAAGTCGCAATTATTAAATATGCAATTTTCATACTCTCCCTTTTGCAATGGAGCTGTTAGGAAATTTAATTTATTATAAGTTTTATCTTCGATATAGGTCATAGTTGTATTTATTGTATGTTAAATTATTATTGTTTGATAAAACTATTTCAAAACGTATGATATTCTTGAAATGTGTCGTCCCTAACGGGACTTTAAAACATTGGTTATTATAGTTTTACCAATGTTTTGTCCCTACGGCACTGAACACAATTAAAGTACATCAAATATCAATAAGAGTGTTTTTTATCCTCCCCTTTTTTGAGTGAATTTGTCTGAAAATTTCATTTATCATAAGTTTTTTTCTTCGATATAGGTCATAGTTGTTTAAAACTGAAAATATATAAATGCAACCATATCGGAGCAAATAGATTGATAAACAATAAATATAACCATAGCCGAAATAATTGCTTGCGACCAATGTGGTAGATTAATAAATTTATTGCGCCATTTATCTTTGAAATTATAACTTAGCCAATGAGTTATAAATCCAAAAAGCATCATTAACCAAACCTTATAATAACCAGAAATTATATTAGGAATAAGCTCTGGCGTAAACACTGTTCGTATTCTGTGCAGCATTGTGGTTGCAGTTTCGTAGTCGGGAGCTCTAAAAAACACTCTGGTAAAAGTTATAAAGCCAAAAGTGATTGCAATTTTCCAGATTGTGGCAATGCGGTTATTGTATTTCTCCCAAGGACTAATTTTTCGCCAATATTTATAAGTAACAACACCAAGTCCGTTTAGTCCTCCCCAGATAAGAAAATTCCAACTAGAGCCATGCCATAAGCCACCAAAAAGCATAGTTATCATCACATTTATATTTCGGACAATTCCTTTTTTTGCTGCTGGCGAAAACTTCATTGCAAGCAAGACAATAATTGATGAGATTACAATTCCTATACTTACCCACATATTAGCTGCCAATAGCATAACAACGAATAAAATTAAAGCAATATTAATATAAGTTCCTTTTGTTGCATTGCGGTTTCCGCCTAAAGGAATATACAAATAATCTTTTAGCCACGACGACAAAGAAATATGCCAACGAGTCCAAAAATCGCCACAGTTTTTAGCCTTATATGGAGAATTAAAGTTTTGATTTAGCCTAAATCCCATAAAAAGAGCAACCCCAATAGCAATATCTGTATAACCCGAAAAATCGACATATACTTGCAATGAGTAGCCTATCATGGCCATAAGACTCTCAAAACCAGTGTACATCTCTGGATTGGAAAAAACTCTGTCAACAAAATTAACTGCAATATAATCACCAATCATAATCTTTTTTATCAAACCTTTAAGAATCATAAATAAGGCAAGACCAAACTCATGTCTGCTTAGTTTAAATTTTTGATAAATCTGGGGGATAAAATCTTTAGCTCTCACAATTGGACCAGCGACCAATTGCGGAAAAAACGAAACATAAAAACCAAAATCTATAATACTCTTAACAGGTTTAAGTTCTCGCCTGTAAATATCAATAGTATAAGACATAGTTTGAAAAGTGAAAAATGAAATCCCTACTGGTAAAAATATCTTAGCAGTATCAAAACTTGTCCCTGTAAATAAATTTGAAAACTCAGCTAAATAGTTATATGCTACTAAGTTAGTCCCAAACATATCGTTTATAGCACTGGTAAAAAAGAAGGTATATTTAAAATATGATAACACAAATAAATTAACAAATATACTTAGAGCTAGTTGTAGTTTTCGAGCATTGCTTTTCTCGGTATTGTATATCCACCAACCAATACCGTAATCTATGAGCGTACTAAATATTATCAGAAAAAAGAAAAATCCGCTTGACTTATAATAGAAAAATAAACTTAAAATGAGTAAATACAAGGAGCGAGACACTCGTTTATTTGCTACAAAAGTATAGCCTAGTAAAACTACCGCAAAAAATCCCCAAAAAAAGAAACGTGTAAAAATCAGAGGTGAGCTCTGATTATATATCAATATGTCCTTAATATAATCCATCATTTGGTCGAAGCACTTTTTTCTAAGTAATTTTCATAATCCTGCATTATAGCATCAAATAATAATCCTGCTACAACTATATATCCTTCTTTTGTAAAATGAATTCTGTCTCTTTTTCCTAAATTATCGTTTCGCCAATAGTTTATAGACTTATAACCTCCCATAATTTTAAACATATTCCAGACTGATGCGTTGTAAAATTGAGACAAACTAATCATAGCCTCATAAATATCTTTATAATGCTGATTTACACCGCCTCGATAATGGTAAAAATCATTATTAGTTGTAAAAATAAAGGCACAATCTGGATTGACTTCTAATATTTTATCTGCAATAATTTTGTAATTATTAATGTATGTTCGCTTTGAAAAACTCTTGCCAACAGCATCGTTTACTCCAATAGAAAAAACAACCAAATCTGGTTTTATAGCTTTAAGATGAGTCTCAAAAAGCTCGGCTTTGAGATATGATGATGTTGCTGCTCCGTTTATTCCAATACCCGTGTATTGAATTCCAGGCAACGAGTTTTCTAAAAATGCTCCATAAAAAAACAGTGGATTATCAGATGTGTCTTGTTTAATAAATCTTATTTCAAGAGTATCAAGACTATTTTTTAAATAAAATTCTGTTGCTTGAGTTTCATAGTTTATAAATGATGTATCAACAGCATCTATAGGCATAATTGATAAAAGATATGAAGTATCTTCAATATTATGAAAGACAGAAATTTTGTCGAAACTCCGTTTTGCAATGTCTGCAACAGGATAAAAAATTATTTTTATTGAGGCCAAACTATCATTTGTTCTAGCGGTTATACCCGACAAACCAATACTGTCGATAGGTACTTTATCGGTAATTTTACTTATTTCCCAATCTCCTTCGCACTCCGAACGATAATAATAAGGATGATTTGTTTTTGCTAAACTAAATGGGAACACCAAACCAGGATAGCCTTCGATATTAGGATTTAAGCTCTCAAAATGTTTCCGCAGCTCAAACGACCAAATACCAGCTTGAATATGAGAGCCACCAATTTGCATAATTTTAACTTGCCCTGTTCCAGTAAAATAAAGTTTATCTAACTTATTGTAGAACGTATTCAGATTGGGATTTTCTAAAGGATGCTCCAAATAACAAGAATCATATTGAATGTAAGTATATGTTTTTTTGGAATATGGAACTTTGCTATATTGTGCAGATAGTTCATTCCCACTGAGCAAACAGGCGGTACATAACAATATAAAAACTACTTTATTTATCAACTTGCTCATTTTTAATTCTATTAGTATAATCGGTTGCTTCGAGAATAAAGGCATTATAGAACATATTTGCAATAACGCTAGTTCCATACGGTGTGAAATGCGTGTAATCGGTTCCAGCCAAAGCTGGGTCAGCATTTACCCAGGCTTTCATAGAGTTTTTGCCTCCCATTGCTTTATACATATCCCAGTAAACGCCACCTGCTTTGTGCGTAGCTTTTTTAATTTCTTCGATAATGGTTTCTAAGTTTGGATAAGTTTCAAAATCAGCTTTTAATTTTACTGCCATATCGCTAGGTCCAATAACAATGAAACAAGCATTTGGCACTGCATTTTTAAGAAATGCTAACTGGTAATAAAAATAATTTGCGAATTGCTCTGCCGCTTTTTTATCTTCGATATACGGAACTGAGTTCCCACCAAATTGTAAAATAAACAAATCGACTCCTAACAATGCAAAAGACTGCACCAGTAGGCCGCCGTCAGTAGTTGTAAAAACAGTGCCAGAGCTACCTCTTAATGCTATGTTATCGACATATACCCCGGTTGCGTCCTCGAAAGATATTCCATAAATATCAGGACTATCAAATCCTTCAAACTCAAACTTTACATTATCAAGATAATCAGATGAAACATATTTGTAAACAAACAAGCTGTCGCCTTTTTGCAATGAATCTGTAACCAAAATCTCATCATTTGATAATATATTTATTTTAGATTTTTCTTTTGCATTCCCATAATAAATATAGATTTCTTTAATTTTTTTCGTGTTGTTATATCCGATATCTGATTTTGAAAAACTCAACCAGCCAGAGTATTTGGTTTCGGGGCGTGTCCAACTAGAATCTGTTAAAGGAGCAAATCGATTAAATGCTATCATTGGTCCATATTTTTCATGATTAATGTTGTCGTCTATTATTCCAAAACCTGTATGTCTGTACCAATTTTGAGAATTTTCCTGTATTATGCTAAATTGCGAGTAAACCGCTACGGGCGAGCATAATCCCATTCCAAACCCTCCATATCTTCCTTGCAGTTTACTTCGGAAATAGGCTGTAATTCGATCACCCTCAATTTGACTGTCGCCATAGTGCATAATTCGGACTTTTTGCTCGTTATCCAGATTGTTTAGTTTTGCAAAGAAATTATCAAGAGCATTAGGGTTGTCTTCGGGAAAATCTAAAGGAGTAAGCAATTTTTTTAACTCGTCCAAATCAATTTCTTTTATTGAATCGTCAAGTAATATAAGTGAATCAATGTTAATTTGGTTTTCTACAATTGAATCTGTATCAATTATAGTCTTATCTTTATCGAGAAACATTTCTCTAAACGAAGGAAAATATAAAACCCACTCATCATTTAGACGTATTCCATCTTTTGGGAAAACAGCCATGAAAACCCCCAAAATGGCTAACACACCTACGACAAAATATAGAACATGTTTTGCTTTCATTTTTTTAATTTAAATATTTTAAGCTTTTGCCCTATTTGCAATTTAGAAGGATCACTTATCCCATTCCATTCCATAATATCTTCGGCACTTGCCCAATCGTAATTCAATGATATCTTATACAATGAGTCTCCAGATTTAACTTCATAGGTTTCTATAAAGTCGTAATCTCTCATCGAAAAGTGCTTTTGTATTCCGGTTTCTTCTTTCTTTTTTTCTGGTTTTACTTGTTTTTGCACAGTTTCGGGTATCTTTTCACCTTTTTTTAACCAGATGCTAATTGTTTGGCCTGCATAAATATTTGTGCCTCTAATGTCATTCCAGTCTTTAATATCTGCGATATTTACCTCAAAACGCTGAGCAATTACTCCGAGATTATCTCCCGAAACAATTTTATATTTATGTTCTTCATATTCATCGCCTGGACTAATACTAACATGAACATACGGCTCGTAGTCATTGCCTTTATTAACAGAGGGTTTATATTTTGGAAAATAAATACTATCCATAAAATCTGCAATCGAATCACGCAATAATAAAAATTGTTCTGTTTGGTTTTCTGGCAAATAAATGATCTTTGGTTTTTTTCTGCCATCAATTATTGAGCCTGTAAATAAAGGGTTTAGCTTATATAATTCATCAATATCAATATTTAAAACACTTGAAATTTGTCTAAAATCTATTAGGGAATCAATTAAAACATTATCTGTAACAGAGATAGTTCGTTCGGCAACAGAGCTAAAGTCGAGTGTTTCGTTTTCATTCATCCACTTTGCAAAAGCCAATAAACGGTAAAAGCAATCTTTATTTGGATTTTCGAGATTTTCATAGATTTCATTAAAAGATAAGCTGCCATACCCAGCTTTGATAAGATTTGCTGTTCCACAACAATACGCTGTTATCGCCATATCCCAAGTTTCGAAAGTTTTATGCAAGTCGTCAAGATATGATAAAGAGGCATTTGAGTTCAAATAGATGTCGAGGCGTTGGTCATAATATTCGTCTGCAATAATTCCATATTTTACGGCTGACAAATATGTTAATCCCCACAAACCAAAGCTGTAGTTTTCGGCAGAATAATATGAGTTTAAGCCAGTAAAGACTACAGGAATGTATGCTATGGCGGTTGGGACTTGCTTTTCCTTTGTAATATTATAAATAATACTGCTGACTTGATTCCAACTATACAATAATTTGCATTTGTCGAGATACGAAAGACTTTGAAAACCTTCGTAATAAAACAGGGCTATATCGTTTAAGTAATATTCTTCAGAACCAAATTTTATGAGATTTTCCGAATCCGAAAATACGTTTAAATTTTCTTGTCTTGTATTACAATACTGTTTTAATTTGTCATCAAATCCGCTAAGTGATTTTAAATTACTTTTAAGCATATCAAAATACTTTGGCTCGTGATACGATTGAGCATAAGTTACTTGTGAAGTCAAAGTGATAGACAAAACAACTATGATACGGATTATTTTCATCAACAATAATATATAGGGCAAATATAGTTTTTTTGTTTCGCTTAAAAAAGAACCTTATTAACAAGTTTTTACAAATATTTTACCAATTAACATTTTCTCTAGAAATCGGCATTGTCATACATCTTGCACCTCCACCTCCACGCGATAATTCAGATCCTTCTATTGTGACGAGACAAGTTTCATAATCGTCTGGGTGTTTTTCGCCTCTTATTATATCTTTTGCTCTAATAATCTCGAAACCTCCTTTACTTAGCTCTTCAACAGTATAAATATTTCGTTCATAACCCATAACTTTACCAGGAGCAAAAGCGAAAAAATTGGCTCCACTATGCCATTGTTCTCGTTGTTGCGACCACGGGTCAGATGTTCCGCCACAAACATAAGGTTTTAGATCAAACCCAAGACCTGCTAAAGCGGTTAAAATATTTTCTTGCTCTCTAATTTTAACATTCCCATTATCTGAGCTTATTAAAACAGTTTGGTAACGATTTGGGCGTGTAATAATTGGTTCATAAATCATACATTTATCTTTGTCCAAAAAAGTAAATACCATATCAAGGTGAATAAAAGATTCTGGTTCTTTAGGTAATTCTTGAACAATTATGTGCATATTCTCTTTTTGATCTTTTAAGCGATTTAAGATAAAATCTACCCCTTGCGATGTTGTTCTGCTACCGATTCCAATAAGTAAAACATCTTCTCGAGCAACAAGTACATCACCTCCCTCTATTGTTATTGCAGGGTCGAAAAACTTATCTTCGCAAGGATTTACAGTGGTAGTTGAAAATGCAGGATGAAAATCAAATATTGCTTGCATAATGATAGATTCTCGCACCCTGACTTTATTTGCCATTTTAGCAATTAAAACTTTATTGTTTATCGCCATTGATGCGTCTCGTGTAAAAAAGAAATTGTGTAGTGGTTTTAAGACATATCTTTTTTTACTTAAAAAGGAGGTTAAATTGTCCTTTTGTAATAAAACTCCTTCAACAAACTGACTGGCAAGTTCAGTGTCATTTAACTCGTCAAGTATTTGTCGTTGCAACTCGACCCCTTCATTTTTACAAATCTTTGCAATGAGATTTTCTCGAACTCTGCTGTTCTGTAAAATATCTTCTAATAGTTTTTTTATTTGATATGTTGTGGTAAGTTTTTCTAAAACACTCGAAAATTGCGAGTACTCTTGTTGTGCTACATGAAGGTTTAATATGTCGCTATATAGGGCTCTTTCTGCGTTTTCGGGAGTCATGTTTTGAACTTCTGCACCTGGAGTATGTATGATAACTCCCTTTAGTTTTCCTATCTCTGAATTTAAGTTTATGCTTAAAGAGTTTTGTGTCATAATTTTTATATTCTAATTTTAGGGCGTAAAAATACAATATTAAGTTTGATTGACAATAAAAACGTTTTGCCTTATTGTAAAGAATTTTTGCCTAGTGGAGCAAGACGATTGATATTTTGTAAGGTTTTATATTCTTTTATATAAACTCGAAGGGATTATAAATTAAAAAACCAGCAAATTATTTGAATTACCACCACAACACATCAGTCATTTCGACCCCAACGAAGGAAGGGGGAGAAATCTGTTATTCAGTATGCAGTTCTTTGTTCTACTATTTAAAAATTTTTAAGTAAGAACACCTCGACTTTGGGATTACAGGGGGCAAGAAAGGATTATAAATTATCACTAGCATCCGAAAGTTTTTGAGAACTTAACAAAAACATGGCTCAATCCCTGTG
>CAYNKH010000050.1:0-18491 GCA_964397745.1 uncultured Bacteroidales bacterium
TTAAACACTTAGGAATTGTAAAACAATAAGCCCTTGATAATGGTGGCTTCGGTGGTTTCGGCTTCGCTCAGCCACCTTGACAAGTATCAGCCACCTTGACAAGTATCAGCCACCTTGACAAGTATCAGCCACCTTGACAAGTATCAGCCACCTTAACAAGTATCAGACACCTTAACAAGTATCAGACACCTTAATAGTATCAGACACCTTAACAAATATATTTATATTAGCATTAAAGCAGATTTTATTTCTCACTTTGAATAATTTGCCTTATTTTTAAGGTTTTGAAATAAAAAACAAATATGTCAAAAATTAGTAAATATTCTAAGGAGCTAAAAACCTTTGAAGCCAAAGTTCAAGAGGCTGAAAACATCATCATTGTTCCTCACTATAACCCCGATGGCGATGCAATTGGTTCGGCTCTTGCCTTATGTCTTGTTTTACGAAATGCAGGTAAAAACGCAAGTGTTATAAGCCCAACTCAATATCCATCATTTTTGTTTTGGATGCCAGGCCGAAAACATTTGACAAGTTTGGGTAAAAAAACAGAATCAAATCCAGATATCTTTAAAAATGCAGATATGCTGATTGGAGTTGACTTTAATGCTCTTAACAGAATAAAAAACGTTGCAGAAAGATTTAATAACACAAATGCCTATAAAGTACTTATTGACCACCATCCTCATCCTGAAAACTTTACAGATTTATTATTTTCGGAAACAGATTATTGCTCAACAGCTGGATTGCTTTTTGAAATAATTGAAAATACTTATTTAAAACAATACTTAGATAAAGATATTGCGACCTGTTTATATGTTGGCATAATCACCGACACAGGTAATTTTAGCTTTAATTCATCCAATCCAAATACTTTTAGAATAGTTTCGGAATTACTAAAACTTGGCATAGAAAAAGATATTATTTATGATAGAGTCTATAACAGTTTCTCGCAAGAGCGTATGCATTTTATGGGTCATGTTATGCTCAACAGAATGGTAATAATTCCTGAGTTAAAAACAGGTTACATCTATATTACTGCAAAAGACCGTAAAGAATTTAAAGAGAAATTTGGTGATACTGAAAATTTTGTAAACTTCCCCTTATCGGTTAAAGGCGTAATCTTTTCAGCAATTTTTATTGAACGTGATGATTTTGTAAAAATTAGTTTGCGTTCAAAAGGAAGTTTCCCTGTTAATGAGTTTTCGGCTAAATACTTTAATGGAGGCGGACATATTAATGCTGCTGGAGGAGAAAGTAATCATTCCTTACAAGAAACTATTGATAAATTCGTTGAATCATTACAGGATTACAAAACAATTCTGAAAAACTATAATTATTAGTGATTATGAAAATGATTAAAATACTAGTTGGAATACTTGCCTCTTTGCTTATTCTAGTAGGATGCAATAACGAACAAGCCAATAATTCGACAGCACAAGCATTGCCATACTCTATTGTAAAAAAGGAACACGAAAAAGAACTATTAGAATGGAATAAAGAAATTGTTGCAATTGATTATACGGTTATCGACAAGTTTATTGAAAGGCGTAAATGGAATATGGAAATTTCTGGCACTGGACTTTACTATCAAATTTATAAAAATGGAGACGGAGAAAAATCTAAAGATGGTAAAATTGCCGAGTTTACTTACACAGTAATGCTGCTTAACGGAGATTTGCTGTATTCATCTGATAAAACAGGCAATAAGTTTTTACATCTCGGACACAACCAACAAGAAGCTGGAATTAACGAAGGATTGCTAATGATGCGAGTTGGCGACAAAGCACGTTTTATATTACCTCCTCATCTTGCTTTTGGCGTTCCAGGAGACGGAAACCTTATTCCACCGTATTCTATAATTATTTATGATGTGGAACTAATTAGTTTAAACGATAAAATTGATTAATTTTTTATTATGAAAAAGATATTTTTGCTTCTAATTGTTTTGAGTGTATTTTTATTATCATGTAATGTTGATAAAAATGACTTTGAAACGCATGAATCTGGTTTAAAATACAAAACAGTATTTACCGAAAATGGTGCAAAACCAAATATTGGTGATGTTTTAATATTACGTTTATCTTACGAAACCGAAAGCGGTAAAGAACTCTTTAATTCGGCAGATACAGATAGGAAATACTTACGTAAACTTGAGCCTCCAAAACATACAGGTGGAAGCCTTGAAGATGGTCTTGCACTAATGAGTGTTGGTGATTCAACGATTTTTAAAATCAATGCAGAGAGTTTTCTTAAATCGTCCGAATCTTTCTCAAATTTACCCCCAGGAGTTAAATCGCAAGATCTTATAATTGTAAAAGTTAAACTCTTAGAAATTCTTAAACATGAGCAATTTGACACTCATTTATCCGAAAAGTATCATCAATCAGAGGAAGTTGAGTTAGAGATATTAGAAACATATCTAAAAAATGCTAATATTAACGTTGAACCTACTGAATCTGGAATGTATTTTATTGAACAACATAAAGGCTCAAATATAAAAGTTGAACCAGGAAATACCGTAAGTGTCCACTATACTGTTAAATTTATTGATGGGCTTGTTATTGAGACTACTTATAACAGAGCTCCAATAAAATTCACTTTTGGTAATGATCAAATGATTGACGCTTGGGATGAAGGTATTGGGATGATGAACGAAGGAGGTCAAGCGATGCTAATTTGTCCATCAAAACTGGCTTATGGAGCAAAGGGAACAAGTGATATTCCACCATATTCAACTCTAATATTTGAAATTGAAATTATAAGTGTGCAAAAATGAAAACAACACTAAAAATAATTCTACTTTTTTATTGTGTTATGTTGATTTTGTCATGCAATAATAACAAGAAGAAAAAGCAATCTCCAACAACGGACAGGGAAATTATTGATACCACACAAGTAATAAATGACACATCAGATGTTGCTGTTTTAATCTTCAACTCGGAGGGTGGTACCGAGTATGTTGTAGATAAAATTGATAATATTTTCAGGAAAACAAAATCGGGTTTGGAATATAAATATATAAAGTCGAGCAAAAGCAAAATTTATCCCAAAGTTGGAGATGTAGTGTATTTTGACATGACATATTCAACTATAAAAGACTCTTTGATTTTTGATACCCGCACAATTGACAAGGATTTTAAAATGCGCATTACACCACCCTCTCATGCAGGAGGATGTTTCGAGGAAGCCTTAATGATGATGAGAGCTGGCGATAGTGCAGCATTTAAAATTGATGGAAAAAACTTTCTTAATTACACTCAAGATAAAGTACATATCCCCTCTTACGTAAAACAAGGAGATAAATTTATTTTTAGAATAAAAATGAAGAAAATTCTTGACGGTAGCGATTATGTAAAGCAAAATGCAGAAACTTACCAATATTACATTTCACAAGAAGCCAGTTTAATTGAACGTTATGTGTTAAACATTGATTTTCCACGTAAAGTAACCAAGTCGGGATTAAATATTTTTACAATCAGCAAAGGAACAGGTAAAAAACCTCAAAAAGATAACTTAGTAACAATAGAATACACAGCAGGATTTATTGACGGGTCAGTTTTTGACTCTACCATTGAACGCAAAGAACCTTTTAGATTTGTCGTAGGCAAGAATGAAGTTATTGACGGGCTTGAAGAAGCTATTAACCTAATGAATATTGGTGATCATTGCTTAATAATTATACCATTTAGGCTTGCTTATGGAGAAGAAAAGCATGGCGTAATTGCCCCATTTAGTACACTTGTTTTTGAAATAGAATTATTAGATGTCATATAATAACGAAATATTGCTCTTTTTTGGATCCTTTAATCCTATACATATAGGACACATGGCTATTGCAAACTACTTAACCGAGTTTTGCGACATACACGAACTTTGGTTTGTGATAACTCCTCAAAATCCAACTAAAAAAGCATCAACACTACTTAAAGATAGAGATAGACAATATCTAACTCAGTTGGCAATAGAAGACTATCCAAAGTTTAGAGTGTCTGATATTGAATTTTATTTACCAAAACCAAACTACACAATTAATACACTTACATACCTAAAAGAGAAATATCCAGATGTAAACTTTAGTATATTAATGGGTGGCGACAATTTAGAGAGCTTGCATAAGTGGAAAAACTACCGCGTAATATTAGACAACTACAAAATTTATGTTTATAAGCGTCCTTGCTCTGAGTTACCAGAATTTGAAAATGCAAATATTACCATAGTCGATGCTCCTCAAATGGAAATATCATCAAGTTTTATTCGCAATGCAATCAAAAACAACAAAGATATCCGATATTTTTTACCTCCAAAAGTATATGAGTATATTTTGAAAATGGGCTGGTGGAAGTGAGAAAGCGTTGGGAGTGATGTGCTGCGATGCAGTGAGCCAGTCGAAGTGTGAAAACTTACGCTTGCCGACTCTACCTCTGGTCCCTAAAGGGGAAATTCATCGCTAATACTGTATGCAACAGGTGTGTAAGTCTCCCTTTAGTGAACAAAAGGGGGAAGGAAGGGAAAGAGTGAAAAGTGAGGCACTGCGATGTGCGGAGCTGAAGTAAGTTTTTATCGAAGTGTTCAAATGCTTAAATGATTCTCAAAAACAACAGATTACTATTCATTTGGTCGACTATTTGTTGCTAGTAATTATTAAAACTTGTCCTAAAAAGCGCGGCTGTTGGTTTATGTTAACTTTAAATAAAATCTATGTTAATTCAACAAAAATTTGTATCCTTACACAAGTTATCATAAATAACCTCGTGAAACTTGACAAATAATATTTAAAAGTTTTAAAAGCCCCTCTTTAAAAGACCTTTTTTTTACACAAAATCAAACCTTTTCTTAATATCCTTCATGTAGATGATAAAACAGCAAGCTATTTATTGATTGGACAAAAGCTGCAGCTTCACATTTTGTTAATAATGAAGATGAGTGTGATGCATTATCTGTAAATGATTTTACAAATCATGCTATTGCAATATATCCAAATCCTCCAACTGACTATTAAATTTTGATTTTTCAGAAGCAGAGAAAAAAGTAATCAGTAAGGCGGTGGACGATATTCGGTTTCGACGGATTTGAATGGATGAAACAAATATGCGGAAAACTTTTTGCAGGGATAATACACAACATCACAAAAAACATCAAAAAAACATCAAAACTCATATCAACAACCAATTAATTGCAGCTCGCTCACTTGTAAAGACTTTGACCAAAAAACCAATCTGAACATTAACTGCATTTTCAAACAGCAAAGACAAAGCCGTACTATTAGGATTATCAACTAACAAACTTTGTTTTTTTCCTCTCAAAACATGATCCAAATTTCGTAAATACTCAATAATCCCTCTCATTTCCTCCATAGACATATCAAATTTCGAGTTTCGGTAATCTGACAATAAATTATATTTGTTGTGGCTAAATTCAGGAATAAGTAAAAGCTCCTGCCAAGCTTGACCAACATCCGCGGCTTTAATTAAGCCAGAATGCTTATACCTCACAATTTGCAAATCATAATCAACACTAATTTTGTAATTCATACCCTATTTTATGTTTACACTAATATAACACATTTTACAAGCTAATTCAAGTTTTTTTTGAGACAGCATCTCAATACTTAAAAATCATTTGAATCGAATTGAATTATCCTTATTTTTGAAAAAAAATATTTATGCTTAGATACTCTAAAATAAAATCTCCAATATTGGCAATCAATACTGATACAGCAAAGAAAAACATTATTGATATGCAAGCTAAACTACCAGATTTTTGCACCTTTAGACCACATTTTAAAACTCACGACAATAAAAAAACTGCAAAAATATTTAAAGAATTTGAAATTAATAAAATTACTGTTTCGTCTGTGCAGATGGGCATATACTTTAGGCAAATTGGCTTTAGAGATATTACAATTGCATTTCCTGTTAACATACGCGAACAAAAGAATTTGAATAAACTGTGTTCAAATACCACTTTAGGACTTACATTTTCAAATCTCCAATCCGTAAAAACAGTTTCTAAACTAAGTAAGATAAAAGCAAATGCGTGGATTGAGATTGATACAGGCTATAATCGTTCTGGTATTTTATGGAATAATCATAAAGAGATTGAAACTTGCATTAAAATAATTAAAGATAGTTCAAATCTTAATTTTAAAGGTTTTCTCACACATAATGGCTCAACATATACATTACAGACAAAAGATGATATTTTAAATTCAACAAATTCATCAAATGCAAAAATGATGGAGTTAAAATCACAGTTTGCATCGTACAATCCTCTAATTTCAATTGGCGACACACCAGGTTGCAGCCTAATGAATAATTTTGATGGAATAGATGAAATACGACCTGGGAATTTTGTTTACTACGATTTAATGATGCTTCAAAAAGAAGTTTGCACAATAGACAATATTGCTGCTACAATGTTTTGTCCAATTGTTGACATAAATCCAGAACGAAATGAAATTGCAATTCATGGTGGTGCTGTTCATTTTAGCAAAGAGTTTATAGAAATTGATGTCCAAAAAAACTTTGGACAAGCCATTAAACATATTGGAAAAGGCATTACTGATATTGACGAAAAAATCATCTCATTGTCTCAAGAACATGGAATTATAAAAATTACAAAAACCGACATTAAATTATTTAATATTGGCGATTTATTAGAAATAATCCCAGTTCACTCGTGTTTAACAGCTAATTTAATGAAAGGTAAAACGCTGCATTTGTAAATGATAAATAAGACAAATTAATCTGCATCATCACACAATTAATGCCAATTTAATTACAGAGTCTCAATGAACAAACACTAACTATCTAATTCACAGTAACTTTCTATCATTATACTTACCAACTGCTCCTTGCAAAAGTATTCCACCAATAATCAAAACTAAACCTACAAGTGTTGCAGTTTTTATTTGTTCTCCGATTGTCAGACTTACAATAAATAATGAAATAAAAGGAGCAAAATAAATTAAATTGCTAACCTTAGCAGTTGTTTTTGATAAAGAC
Source organism: uncultured Bacteroidales bacterium (assembly GCA_964397745.1). Taxonomy (GTDB): domain Bacteria; phylum Bacteroidota; class Bacteroidia; order Bacteroidales; family ML635J-15; genus Bact-19. The sequence goes on from CAYNKH010000050.1 coordinate 7,005, forward strand.
AGAGCTTTCATCCATAGAAAAAATGTAATTCCCATTTCAAATACGCCCACATAACTTACTCCAATAATGCCGTAAAACTCAGGAATTATAATGCTATTAGTAAATAAACCATAGATTAGAATATACAAAAATCCAAACAAGAAGTTCATCAATAATTTAACAGTTTCATTACGTTTATCTTTCACATTTAATAGCCAGAATAATGCCCAAATTACAGTACTTCCAACAGCCAAAGCAACACCATACGGGTTTGTAAATTGGACTCCAAAAATATCTCCACCAGTAGCAATAACAAAACTACCAGCAAAAGATATCAAGATTGCTACAAAACTCAAAACTCCAATCTTCTGTTTTAAGATGGGAATTGAAAGCAACACCAAAACAACTGGCCACAAATAATTCAGAGTAAGTGCTTCTTGAGCAAGCAAAACATCGTAAGCCTGAAAAAGTATAAAGTAATAAAAAAACGGATTTAAAAAACCCAAAAGCCCCGACATCAAAACATCTTTTAGTTTTTGTTCCCACAAAAGCCTCCACTTTCTTTGAACAGTGACAAACACTATAAAAACCAAAAGAGAAACCAACACCGACCAAAACAATAAATTCACAAAATCAACCTCTCTCAAAGCAAGTTTAAAAGCCGATCCAACAGTTGACCAGCAAAGCACTGCAAATGAGGCAAATAAATATGCTTTAGTTTGTTGTTTCATTCTGATTGCAATATTACTGATAATTATTGTAAACGCATCAAAATATTATTATACAGAGCGATTAAAATATTTCAAATAATCGAGTTTTGTATTAATATTCGAACTTATTTTGGAGTTATTTACTTTTACCCGTTTTCGTTTAAATTGCGACAAAAACTCGCTTAAATTCATATCATCTTGCTGAGAATAATCTATCGCCTTTACAACAGACGAGCTTAATACAACAGGATGTCCTCCTTTACCCTCATACTCTGGCGATATATAATCAGCTTTATAACTTTCGTTCATCAATAAAGTTATCAGCTCTAAATCTAAAAATGGATTATCAACATTCGTAAAGCAAACAGGTTTTTCTAAATTGCACAATTCCACAGCTTTTTTCAATGAATAAAACTTTCCTAAATCAGGATTTTCATTAACAACAATTTTAAGGATATCTGGAAAGTTGAAATCTCTATCTATAATTTGCGAATTGCTAAGTTCATTAACTACCAAAATTATCTGTTCGCTATTAGACTTAGCAAATTCATGACTAATTTTTTCAACAAAACTTATTTCATCATCAAACATAAGCCCCCACTTGGGAACTCCCATCCTACTTGAATAGCCTGCCGCCAAAATCACTGCCGAAAAATCTTTACTCACAATTTTCAATTTTTGCGAAGATAGTAAAAACCAATTAGAACTTTGTCAAATAATATAGTATGTAGAATTGATGAAGCTATTTTGTTATCTGACAATCCCTAAAGTCATGCCAAAGCCAAAGAAGAACCGAATCAGCAATTTCTTTAATAGCCGTTAAATAAAAATTCACTAAATTTGCTGTCAAACTGAAACAAGAATAATATGACAGACAGATTTGACCCAATTGAGTTAAAACAATTACTACAAATAATCTTTACCGAGTTTGATAACAACAAAACTATATTTGGCATACCTGAGGAATTGTTTTTTAAACCAAAATCCGAAAACCCATATAAAACAAATATTTTCAATCAAAATATCGACACTCCTATTGGTGTTGCAGCAGGACCACATTCGCAAATGGCTCAAAATATTATTGGAGCATGGTTGATGGGTTCAAGATATATCGAACTTAAAACCGTTCAAACACTCGATGATATAGACGTTGCAAAACCATGTATCGACATGCAAGATGAAGGCTATAATTGCGAATGGTCACAAGAACTTAAAATCGAACAAAGTTTTAACGAATATCTTAATGCATGGATAATTATTCATCTATTACATAACAAATTTGGTTTCAACGGACAAGTTAATACCATATTTAATATGAGTGTTGGGTATAATCTCGAAGGAATTTTGAATGACAATGTTCAGTGGTTTTTTGAGAAAATGAGCAATTGCAAAAACGAAATTGATACAAAAATTGTAAAAATTAAAGATATCTATCCTGAAATTGACAAAATTGAAATTCCATCTAAAATTTCTGATAATATCACATTATCAACTATGCACGGATGCCCAGCCGATGAAATCGAAAGTATTGCAAGCTATTTAATGAGCAATAAAAAACTTCATACTTATGTTAAACTTAATCCTACTCTTTTAGGTCCAGAAATGCTTAGAGATATTCTTAACAACAAGTTGAATTTTCGCACAATCGTTCCAGACATCGCATTTGAGCACGACTTAAAATATCCAGATGCCGTAAGTATCATCAAAACTCTGCAAGCAGTTGCAAAAAAAGAAAATCTGCAATTTGGACTAAAACTAACTAATACTCTTGAATCTGAAAATAATAAAGATGTATTTGGTACAGATGTTAATATGATGTACATGAGTGGACGTTCATTACATGCTTTATCAATAAATTTAGCAAACAAACTAAATAAAGATTTAAAGGGAGAGATTCCATTTTCATTTTCGGCTGGAGCAGATGCTTTTAATGTATCAAATGTACTTGCCTGTGGTTTCAAAACTGTTACTGTAAGTTCAGATTTACTAAAACCTGGCGGATACATGCGTTTAAATCAGTATTTTGAGGAAATTCAAACGAATTTAGACACTACTAAGGCATCTAATATACATGAATTCATCAGTAAAACTGCAACCAAAGAAAATTCAATAATTGCAATTGCAAAAAACCTTTCTGAATACGCAACAGAAGTTTTAAATTCTAAAAAATATAAACGCAAATACATTATAGCACCAAATATCAAAACGACTCGTGAGCTTAATGCTTTCGATTGTATATCAGCACCTTGCAAAGACACATGTGCAACAAATCAAGACATTCCAAGTTACTTGTATCATACTTCAAAAGGAGATTTTACAAGTGCTTATGCAACAATTTTAGAAACAAATCCCTTTCCTTCCATTACCGGAATGATATGTGACCATTTATGTCAAAATAAATGTACTCGTGTAAATTATGACGATTCATTGCTAATTCGAGAAGTTAAACGTTTTATCTCCGAACAAGAAGAAGTAAAACGCAAAGTTTTTGGCAAACAAAACGGACTTCAAGTTGCTATAATAGGTGCTGGTCCCAGTGGATTATCGTGTGCTTATTACCTTGCACTTGCAGGTTTTTCGATAGACGTGTTTGAGTCCCAATCCAAAGCGGGAGGTATGGTTCAGTTTGCAGTGCCAGGTTTCCGTTTAACAGACGATGCAATTGACAAAGACTTTAAACGTGTTACAAACTTAGGTGTAAATATTAATTACAACACAAAAATTGATTCAGATAAATTCGAAGAATTAAGAAAAAATTACAACTATATTTATCTGGCTCCAGGTGCTCAACTTGCAGCAGATTTCAAACTCGAAGGAAATAAAACAAGCGGTGTTCTTGATTCACTTGATTTTCTTTTTAAAGCTAAAGAACAACAAAACACAGGTATTGGTAAAAATGTAGTTATTATTGGCGGCGGTAATACTGCCATGGACGCTGCAAGAACTGCATATAGACTTGTTGGTAAAGAAGGTAAAGTTAGCATTATTTATCGTCGTACAATCAATGAAATGCCTGCCGACCAAGGAGAAATAAAAGCAGTAATTGAAGAAAATATGGAGATTATTGAATTGGTTTCTCCTGAAAAAATTATTGTAAAAGACGGAAAAATTAAAGCTATCTTATGTAACAAAATGAAATTAGGTAAAATCGATGCATCTGGCAGACCTCGACCCGTAAAAATTGATGGTTCTGCATTTGAAATCCCGTGTGATACAATAATTCCTGCACTTGGGCAAAAAATTAATATTGATTTTATCGATAATCATTTATTAGAATCCAAAATTCCAAGTTATCAAACTAAAATTGAAGATATTTTTATTGGTGGAGACGCTAAAAGGAATGCGTCAACTGCAATTATTGCAATCTCAGACGGAAGAAGATCTGCTGAAGAGATTATAAATAAAGCCAAACTTAATCTCGAAATTCCACATATTGAAAGCAATAAACAAATAACAAAAAGAGAGTTAATGCTCAAACGAGCAAAACGTATTGAGGCGCAGCAATTATTAGAAACTCCTTTAAACAATCGTCAAAACTTTAATCTTGTCAGCAAAACTCTTGACGAAAAATCAATTATCACAGAAGCTAATCGTTGCCTTTATTGTGATGGAATTTGCAATATTTGCACAACTGTATGTCCTAACTTCGCAAATTACTCCTATGATATTAATCCAGTAAAATATGATTTGCAAAAAATTATATTTACAAAAGACAAGTACAATCTTGTTAGTAACGGTATTTTTGAAGTAAAACAAAAATATCAAATTCTAAATATTGCTAATTTCTGTAACGAATGTGGTAATTGCAACACATTTTGTCCTACTAATTCGGCACCATATAAAGAAAAGCCAAAAGTGTTTTTGACCAAAGAATCGTTTGATAATGCTCCACAAGGATACTATATGGATAAAGATAAACAAACAATTTATTACAAATTTGAAAATACTATTTCAGCATTAACAGAGATAAATAATATTTATATTTTTGAATCTGAAGGAACAATTATTAACCTTGATAAAAACTTTAAAATCCTTGATGTTACAGGCAATATGGCTAAAAATGACCTAGATTTAAAAATTGCTGCAAAAATGAGTATAGTAATAATAGGTTTGAGAAGTCTGTAATATTTTCTAAATTTGAATATTATAAATTTTAACAAAGATTTCTTATGATAAAATTTACTTTAAATGGCGAAAAACAATCCTACACAGGCGACACTGAAAAGACACTTTTAAATTACCTCCGTCTGGAAAAGAATATAACATCCGTAAAAGATGGCTGCTCAGGACAAGCAACTTGCGGTGCATGTACTGTCGAAATTAATGGAAAAGCAAAATTATCTTGTGTAATAAAGATGAAAACTCTCGAAGGAGCAGAAGTTTTCACTCCCGAAGGATTTCCAGAATATGTTAAAGATGTAATTGCAAAAGCTTTTGTAAATAAAGGAGCTGTCCAGTGTGGTTTTTGTACTCCAGGTTTTATAAGCCGGACTAAAGTTCTATTACAAAACAATCCTAATCCTTCAATAGAAGAGATAAAAAAAGCAATAAAACCACATATTTGCAGATGTACAGGTTATAAAAAAATTGAAGAAGCCATTCAATTTGCTGGAGAAACAATACGAGAAAATAAAACACTTGAAATTACAAAAACAAGCGGTAAAATTGGTATTTCGCAACCAAAATATGATGCTTACAATACTGCTTTAGGAAAAAGAGATTTTGTAGATGATATATTCCTCGAAGGAATGCTTTATGGAGCATTAAAATTTAGTGATTATCCTAAAGCAAAAATTCTAAAAATTGACACAAGCGAAGCCGAAAAAATTAAAGGAGTTCATCGTATTTTTACTTCTAAAGATATCCCAGCAGAAAAAAAAGTTGGGCTAATATTTAATGACTGGCCTGTAATGATTGAGGAAGAAAACACTACCCATTATATTGGAGATATTATTGCAGGAGTAGTTGCAGATTCAGATGAGATAGCAAGAAAAGCTGTTGCTCAAATTAAAATTGACTACGAAGTTTATAAACCTGTAACTGATGTTTTCAAAGCTATTGATGGAGATAGAGTACATCCCGAAAAACCGAATAATTTTGACACAACTTGTTTTACAATAGGGAATGCTAACGAAAGCTTAAAAAAATCTAAATACTCATCAAAAGACCACTATGAAACTCAAAGAATAGAACATGCGTTCTTAGAAAAAGAAGCAACAGTTGCACGTCCTGATGGCAAAGGTGGGATGGAAATATTTAGCCAAAGTCAAGGAGTTTATGAAGACAGACGGCAAATTGCAATGATACTGGGACTACCAGAGGACAAAATCCGCGTTATTTTAGTTCCTAATGGCGGCGGTTTTGGTGGCAAAGAGGATTTAACTGTACAAGGACACACCGCAATGTTTTCATATCTACTAAATAAACCTGTAAAAATAACACTAACACGAGAAGAGTCTATAAGGTTACACCCAAAACGCCATCCTGTTTTTATGGATATTGAACTTGGAGCTGACGAAAACGGAAAACTAACTGCTTTAAAATTACGTGCAATTGGCGATACAGGAGCTTATGCATCGGTTGGCATGAAAGTAATGGAACGAGTTGCCGGACATGCAGCAGGCGGATATTTTATTCCCGAAATTGATATTGAAGCAAAAACCGTTTACACAAATAATATTCCATGCGGTGCAATGCGTGGTTTTGGTGCTAATCAAGTTACTTTTGCCATTGAAAGCTGCATTGACGAAATATGTAAAAATGCAGGATTTGACCGCTGGCAATTTAGATACGACAATGCGCTTGTTGACGGATTAAGAACATCAACAGGTCAAAAAGTTTTTGGCGTTGGCATCAGAAAATCTTTAGAAGCTGTAAAAGAGGACTTTAACAATGCTAAATATGCAGGATTAGCTTGTGCAATTAAAAACTCCGGCGTTGGAAACGGGATGATTGACGAATCAAAAGTTAAAATTGAAATAATATCTGAAACCCACATCAAACTACATCACGGCTGGACAGAAATGGGACAAGGAGTGCATAATATGGCTTTACAAACATTGTGCGAAGAAACTTCTGTAAATCCCGATATTATTGAAGTAATTGTTGATACCGAAGCACAAATAAAGACTGGCATGACTACATCCTCACGTGCTACAGCTTTAGTTGGATTAGCAATAATAAATGCTGCAAAAGGATTAAAAGAAGACCTGAAAACTAAATCCTTAAAAGAACTTGCAGGTAAAACTTATTCTGGACAATTTGTTTGCAACTGGACAACCAAACCAGGTGTTACAGACAAAGAACCAGTAATTCACTACTCGTATGGTTATGCCGCACAAGTTTGCATTCTTGACGACGAAGGAAATATTACAAAAATGATAGCTGCTCATGACGCAGGAAAAATAATGAATCCAATGCTATTTGAAGGACAAATTGAAGGAGGCGTCCACATGGGACTTGGATACGCTTTAAGCGAAGACTTACCAATGAAAGACGGTTACCTTATAAGCGATAAAATGAAAGATTTACAAATACTTCGTGCACACGAAACTCCAGAGATTGTAGTAAAAGGAGTTGAGGTTAAAGATCCAATCGGACCTTATGGAGCAAAAGGAATTGGCGAAATTGGATTAGTACCAACCGCAGGAGCAATTGCAAATGCATTTTATGCTTATGATGGAATTAAAAGAACAAAACTGCCTATGAAAAGGAGGTAGAGTGGGGAGTGGACACAGAATCGCAGAATCACATATTTATCAATGGGAATAACAAAATAAAAAAATATGATATTATTAAAAAATGCAACATACATTGATTGGCAAAGCTTAGAGTTCTCTGAGACCCATATATTGGTAAATAAAGGGATTGACAATAAAATTTCGTTTATTTCTAATGCTGAAATTGAGAATTATAAAGATGCCGAAATAATTGACTGTTCAGAAAAAATTGTAACTAAATCATTTGGTGTTGGTCATCATCATGTTTACTCATCTCTGTCAAGAGGAATGGGAGCACCAAAAAATAATCCTGAAAACTTTCTGGAGGTTTTAAAATATATTTGGTGGACATTAGACAAATGTTTAGACGAAGAAATGATTGAATACAGTGCATTAACAACTGCTATTGCATGTGCAAAAGCAGGTAGCACATTTGCTATTGATCATCATGCTTCGCCTTTTGCTGTTGAAGGTTCCTTAGAAATAATAGCCAATGCCTTTGAGAAAATTGGTGTTTCACATTTGCTTTGTTACGAAATATCTGACAGAGATGGAATGGATATTACCGATAAAGGATTAAAAGAGACAGAATCTTATCTAAAAAACAAACAAGGACTTGTTGGATTACATGCATCATTTACCGTTGCCAACGATACTCTCGAAAAAGCTGTAAATTTAATGAATAATTACCATTCAGGGATACATATTCATGTTGCCGAAGATCTTGCAGACCAAGCTCATTGCTTAAAAACTTATGGCCAAAGAGTAATTAACAGATTGCATAAATTTGGAGTTCTTAATTCATCAAAAACAATTCTTGGACATTGTCTTCATCTTGATAATTATGAAATAGAATTAATAAAAGACTCTAAAGCATGGGTGGTTCAAAATATGGAAAGCAATCTCAAAAATAAAGTTGGATACTTTTCAGGCACAGGTCTTGGTAACAATATTATGTTAGGCACCGATGGCATGCACAGTGATATGTTACAGAGTGCTAAATTCGCTTTCTTTGCTGGTCAACTAACTGATAATATTAGTTACGATTCAGCTTATAAAAGATTCCGTAATGTTCATCATTATCTAAAAGCAAATAATTTTAAGGGAGATGGAGAAAATAACCTTGTTGTTTTGAACTATGCATCCCCTACTCCATTGACTAAGGACAATTTCTACGGACATTTTTTATTTGGATTTAATTCAGCTATGATAACTGATGTTATTTCGGATGGGAAACTAATAGTTAAAAACAGAATAATTCAAACAGTGGATGAGAATGAGGTGTTGCACAAATCTCATGAAGTTGCGACTAAACTATGGAAAAAAATGGCTCAATAAAACTCTTATGAAAAAATCAGATATTTTGAATCAAATTATCGCACAATTAGATCTTATTCCACACCCAGAAGGCGGATTCTACAAAGAAACCTATCGAAGTGCAGAAGAAATATATTTAAATCAATCAAACAACGGGATACAAGGTAAAAGAAACCAGAGCACAGGAATTTATTTCTTATTGACTGCAGATTCATTTTCTGCATTTCACAAAATCAAGCAAGATGAAATGTGGCATTTTTATTCTGGTTCGCCACTATGTTTACATACAATTGATACCGCTAGAAAGCATTCAAAAATCATAATTGGGAATGATATTCTACAAGGTCAAACACCTCAATTCGTTGTACCTGCTAATACTTGGTTTGCTGCTCACGTACTCGAAGGAGCCTTCTCTCTTGTTGGCTGCACAGTTTCGCCTGGATTTGACTTTAAAGACTTTGAACTTCCCACAAGAGATAGTTTAATTTCGTCATTCCCGGAACATAGGGATATAATAATAAAACTAACAAGAGAATAGGGTTTTGTCCATAATTGAAATTATCAACAAGGCAAATAAATTACCATATTTTAATCGTTTGTTCACTCTATGTTTATTTATTCAAGACTAATCGTATTATCATAAAAAAACCGACTACAAATTGCAATCGGTTTTAATTTCTCATCAAACACTTTACAGATAATGCATTGTAACAAAATCTGTTGTTTTGAGCTTATTACTTATTTACTCTATACGTTTCGTCTCCGTTTTCGATGAAATTTATAATTTGGTTAATTCCAGCGATACCAGCATTAATATTAGCTTCGGCAGTTTGAGCTCCCATTTTCTTAGGAGTAAAGAAGAATTTTCCAGGAAATTTATTTGCGATTGTTTCTGCACAATCCGGTGCAATATCAGATAAGTACTTAAAGTCTGGTCTTGCTTCCATTAGGTTAAGTAATTCTTCTTCGTGAATGACTTCTTTTCTTGCTGTATTAATTAAAACTCCATTTTTTGGCATTAACGAAAGTAAATCTTTATTAATTGAGTTTCTTGTTTTATCGTTTGCGGGTATATGCAACGAAATATATTGGCAGTTTTTATAAAGTTCTTCTACTGATTTTACTGGCGTAACACCATCTGCTTCTATATCACTATCTTTAACAAATGGGTCGAAAGCAAAAACTTTCATATTAAATCCTTTTGCAATTTCTGCAACATATTTCCCAACATTACCATAGGCATGAATTCCAAGAGTTTTTTCTCTTAGTTCGCTACCTGCTTTGCCGTCAAATCCACCTCTTGCTGTATATAACATCATTCCGAAAGCAAGCTCTGCAACTGCATTTGAGTTTTGACCTGGAGTGTTCATTGCTACTATATTATTTTTTGTTGCTGCATCTAAGTCGATATTGTCGAATCCTGCACCAGCTCTAACAATTACTTTAAGATTTTTGGCTGCATCAAGAACTTCTTTGTCAGCTTGGTCACTTCTAATAATCATCGCATCAACATCTGCAACAGCTTCTAACAACTGAGATTTTTCTGTGTATTTTTCAAGTAAAACAATTTCGTAACCTTTATCGTTAGCGATACTTTTGATGCTATCGACTGCTTCTTTAGCAAAAGGTTTTTCGGTTGCAATAAGTACTTTTTTCATATTGTATAAATTTTAATGAATTAACGTTTTTTGATTAGTTTCAAAGATATTTATTCCTTAACGAACTGCAAAATTATTATCTATATTATAAAACAGGTTTTAAAAATTACGTTTTTATTTATTTTTTATTTGGATAGTTATTATTGATTGTTTACTTTTGTTCAAAACAACAACGATGATTAATTATACCAAATACTTTAAATCGAGTTCTTTGCCTTGGGTTACGTTTATCCATGGGGCTGGAGGGAGTTCTACTATTTGGTTTCGTCAAATAAAATCTTTTGCTAAAAAGTATAATGTGTTATTAATCGACCTTCGCGGACATGGAAACTCAAAAACGAATATCGTTCAGGGTAGGCGTAAAAATTACACATTAGATAATATAGCTCTTGATGTGCTTGAAGTAATGGATTATGAAAATATAGAAAAATCTCATTTTGTTGGTATTTCGCTCGGGACTATTGTTATTAGACAAATTGCTGAAGACCATCCCGAACGCGTTGAGTCGATGATCATGGGAGGAGCAATTATGAAACTTAATGTCCGTTCGCAAATATTAATGAAAATTGGCTTTATATTTAAGTCAATATTCCCCTATTTGTTCTTGTATAAGTTTTTTGCCTTCATAATAATGCCAAAAGACACCCACAAAGAATCGCGCAACCTTTTTGTTCGTGAAGCAAAAAAACTATACCAACAGGAGTTTGTAAAATGGTATAAAATGACTGCCGACATAAACCCTATACTCCGACTTTTTAGAAATATTGAACTCCCTATTCCTACTCTGTATATAATGGGAGAAGAAGACCACATGTTTTTACCTTCAATTCAGCAATTAATGAAAAAACATACAAGTTTCTCTAAATTAATTGTTGTCAAAAACTGTGGGCACGTTGTAAACGTTGATGAACCCGAAATTTTCAACAATGAGGTTACCAATTTTATTAATGGACTTACTCTATAGCAAGAAAAGTTTAAATTATTACTTTATAAGTTTTATCCCCCACAATCAAAATATAAGCTCCTGAATTAACTTCTGAAACATCAATTACATTGTTTTTAATTATAGATTGTCTGATTAATTTGCCTTCTGCAGAGTATAGA
>CAYNKH010000051.1:0-18448 GCA_964397745.1 uncultured Bacteroidales bacterium
TAAATAACATAAAATTGACTAACATGGAAAATTTAAAAAGTACAATAAGACCTGATTATATATTCGAAGTAAGTTGGGAAATATGCAATAAAGTAGGTGGAATTCATACAGTATTATCGACAAAGTCGAAAGCATTGTCAGAGAACTGTAAAGAACTTATTTTTATTGGTCCAGACCTATGGCGCGATTCTAACGAGCATCCAGAATTTACAGAAGATAGCTCATTGTTTACTGACTGGCATCGCAAAGCCGATTCGAAAGGAATTAGAGTTCGCACTGGTCGATGGAATATACCTGGAAAACCAAAAGTGTTCCTTATAGATTTTTCTGATTATATAAATCAAAAAGATGATATACTATTTAAGTTTTGGGAAGACTATAAACTTGATTCTCTAACGGGTCAATGGGACTATATTGAGCCAGCACTTTTTGGATATGCTGCTGGAAAAGTAATTGAGAGTTTTGTAAATTTCAATCTTTCGGTTCATGATAAGACTATTGCTCATTTTCACGAATGGATGACAGGAACAGGAGCTTTATTCCTCAAGACAAACATGCCACAAATCGCAACCGCTTTTACAACACATGCAACTGCTGTTGGTCGTAGTATTGCAGGCAATCGCTTACCATTATACAAAAATCTCAAAACATATAATGGAGACCTTATTGCAAGAGATTTTAATATTGCATCTAAGCAAAGTCTCGAAAAAATATCAGCCCATAATGCAGATGTGTTTACAACTGTAAGCGAAATTACTGCAAATGAATGTGTTTACTTACTCGACAAAAAGGTTGATATTGTTACTCCAAACGGATTTGAAAATGATTTTGTTCCTAAAGCCGATGAATATAAGCAAAAACGATTATTTGCTCGCAAAAGCTTACTTGAAACCGCTGAATTATTGCATGATTACAAATACGAGAAAGAGCCTGTAATTGTTGCAACATCAGGCAGGTATGAGTTTTATAATAAAGGGTATGATCTTTTTATTGATGCACTAGGGCAACTCAATAAAAATGAAGAACTTCAAGATGAAATACTTGCTTTTATCCTTGTTCCAGGAAATAACTATGGCCCAGTAAAATCTCTTTGTAACCAGCTAAACGGCATCGAAGACGAAACTCCTTTAGAGAATAATATATTAACACATAATCTACACGATGCTAATTATGACCCAATCATAAAGAGCATCCGACAAAATGAATTATTTAACCGACCCGAAGATAAAGTGAAAATTATTTTTGTTCCATCATACCTTAACGGTGCTGACGGCATATTTAATTTACAATACTATGATATATTACCCGGTATTGACCTTACAGCTTTTGTCTCATATTACGAGCCATGGGGATATACACCATTAGAGTCCGTAGCTTTTGGAATACCAACAATTACAACAAATCTCGCTGGATTTGGAAAATGGATGCAATCAGAACTTGCGGCTGATGATAAATCTGTTACTGTTATCGAACGTAACGAGGATAACAGTGATGAGGTAACAAATAATATTGCTGCTGCAATCAAAAGTTTTGTTTGTTCTAACGATGCCACTAAAGAAAACATAAAGCAAGCAGCTTTTAAAGCGGCAGAAAAAGCTCTTTGGAAAAATTTGATTGATGAATACTTGACCGCCTACACAATTGCTCTCAACAAAGTTAGCGACCGGCAAGATAAAATTATCAATATGCCAAAGACAAGACCTTCTGTAAGCACCTTAAATGCAGAAGCAAAAACTCCTTTATGGCGAAAATTTGAAATTCAGACAATTTTACCCGAAAGATTTAATTGTCTTGTAGCTCTCTCATTAAATCAGTGGTGGATATGGAATTACAATGCAAGCCAGATGTTTAAATATATTGCTCCAGAACTTTGGCGTGAACACGCTTATAATCCTGTAACTTTTCTCGAAGATATCCCATTATCAAGGATGAACGAACTTGAATCAGACAAGTTTTTCACTGAATTATATGACCAGGTTTGTAGCGATTTTTCAAAATATATGGCCTCCGCAGACCAAAAAACCTCACCCAAAATTGCATACTTTAGTATGGAGTATGGACTTAACGATAATATCAAAATATTTAGTGGTGGATTAGGAATTCTTGCCGGCGATTATCTTAAAGAAGCAAGCGATACCAATACAGATATTGTTGGAATAGGCTTGATGTATAGATTTGGATATTTCAAACAAAAAATCACTATAAACGGTGAGCAACATGCCGAATATATTCCACAAAATTTTGATAAAATGGCTATCTTGCCTGTACGTAACTCTGAAGGAGCACAGATAAAAATTATGGTTCATTTTCCTGGGCGTAATGTGTATGCGAAGATTTGGGAAGTGAAAGTAGGACGAATTCCGCTTTACCTCTTAGACACTGATGTTGAAGAAAATCAAGAACAAGATAAATATATAACATCGCAACTGTATGGCGGAGACCTTGAATTTAGGTTTAAACAAGAAATGATTCTCGGTATTGGAGGAATAAGAGCTTTACAGGCTATGGATATTCATCCTAATGTTTATCACTGTAACGAAGGACACGCAGCATTTATTGGTCTCGAAAGACTAAAGATATTACGAACAAAACGAAATCTAAAATTTAATGAAGCCCTCGAAATAATCAGAGCATCTACACTTTTTACTACTCACACTCCTGTTCCAGCAGGACACGATAAGTTTGACGAAGACCTCATGCGAGTATATATGTCCCATTATCCCGACAGACTAAAAATAACTTGGGACGAAATGATGAAACTTGGTCAACTAAACCCTGGAGATAAGTTCTCGATGAGTTTCTTGGCAGCAAATGTCTCGCAAGAAGTTAATGGCGTTTCACAGCTACATGGAGATGTGTCAAAAGAAATGTTTGTTGACCTTTGGAAAGGATATTTTGCCGAAGAAAATCATGTTGATTATGTTACGAATGGCGTTCATTATCAGTCGTGGACAGCAAAAGAATGGAAAATGTTATATGAGAAAACATTTAGCGAAGAGTTTTTAAGCGATCTTTCAAATCCGCAACACTGGGCAAAAATCAACGATGTTGATGATGAAACCATCTGGGGAATTAGACAAAAACAAAGAGCTAAACTTGTTACTTATGTAAAAGACAAAGTAAAAGATAGCTGGATAAGAAGATACGAAGACCCAAAAAACATTGTTGATATTCTCGAAAACATTGATGAAAATGTTTTAACAATTGGTTTTGCTCGTAGATTTGCAACTTACAAACGCGGCGATTTGTTATTCCGCAATCTCGATAGACTGGCACGAATTCTTAACAACAAAGAAATGCCAGTTCAGATATTATTTGCAGGAAAAGCCCATCCAAACGATAGAGCTGGACAGCAATTGATACAACGAATCATAGAAATTTCAAAACGCCACGCATTTTTAGGAAAAATTATTTTTATCGAAGATTACGATATCCGATTAGCAAAAAAACTCGTTCAAGGAGTTGACATCTGGCTAAATACCCCAACTCGTCCTCAAGAAGCATCAGGAACAAGCGGAATGAAGGTGGTTATGAATGGAGGTCTGCATTTTAGTGTACTTGATGGTTGGTGGGTAGAAGGTTATCGTCCAGGAGCTGGCTGGGCATTACCAGTAGAAAGAGTGTATGAAAATCAAGAATTCCAAAACGAACTTGATACACAAACAATATATCACTTGTTAGAAAACGAAATTATCCCATTATTCTACAAGCGTGATGCAAATGGAATCCCACACGACTGGATACAATATATCAAAAAATCTATTAGCGAAATAGCACCGCAATTTACAACTAAAAGAATGATAGATGATTATAAAGACAAATTTTATAACAAACTTCACGAACGCTCAATTGCAATAAAAGAAAATGATTATGCTGCTGCAATTAAAATTGCCGAATGGAAACAAAATATAAAAAGAGTTTGGGACGATTTAGAAATTGTTAGTGCCAAATTTCCCGATTACGAAAAAGCCCCTATGAGTATCAAAGAAAGTTTCACTGGCGAAATTGAAATAGACCTTAAACAATTATCACCTGAAGATCTTGGTGTGGAAATCGTAATCACAAATGCAATTAAAAATGGCTCTACACATATTTACAAAAAATACAAAGCAGAACTTGTTAGTATAGAAAATAAAATTGCAAAATATATTGTCAAAGGAGCAGCACAAAAACCAGGGTTTTATAATTATGCTATCAGAATTTATGCTAAAAACGAACTGCTACCATACCAGCACGACTCAGGTTTTGTAATGTGGGGGTAGTGTTTTGGGATTTCAGTTCTTGTTCACGGTTCTCTGTTCATCTTATGTTCGAATGTTCGTATGCGATGCACTGCGATTCACTAAGTCTACCAGCACTGCGATGCCCTGCGATGTGCTGCGATGTGCTGCGATGTGCTGAGCCAGTCGAAGTAAGCTTGTCAGCACTGCGATGCACTGCGTTGTGCTGAGCTTGTCGAAGTAAGCCTGCCGAAGTGAGCAACGCCGAAGTGTCGAAGTAAGCCTCGCCCTAACCCTTTAATAACAGTCATTTCGAATCCTGACGAAGGAAGGATTCGAAATCTGTTGTTTTTAATGCACAATTCGAAAACAATGACACTTTCACTAGCTCGGTTGCAATCCAAACCTAATTCAGAAACCAAATTATAAAGATGTTTTTTAAAAATAATCTCGCAAAACCACATTTATTAGCCTAAAATCACGATATTTGAACATTATTTATTTTTTATGACTATAAAAACTAGAGTTTTATTAACAGGAGCATCTGGAACAGTTGGATTTGAAATATTAAAGCAACTACACGCACTTAGGGACAAGTTTGACATTACTATTTTTGATTTAGAGAATTCAAAAACGAGGAAGAAATTTTCCAAATTTAAAAATGACATAAAAATCCAATACGGCGATATTTCAAAATCTGAGGATATTGCAAAAGTATGTTACAATAAAGATTTTGTTATTCATATTGCGGCATTAATACCTCCAGTAGCTGATGACGAACCTGAATTGGCACACAAAATAAACACGGTTGGAACTGCAAATCTTGTAAAAAATCTTGAAGAAAAATCTCCAAGTGTCTTTTTTGTATATAGCTCTTCAATATCAGTTTATGGCGACAGATTGATAGATCCAGAAATTTACATAGACGACCCACTTTTACCTAGTGTGGGCGATGAATATGCAGTGACCAAAATTGCGGCTGAAGAAATAATCAAATCTAGCAAATTGCAATGGAGTATTTTTAGGTTAACAGCGATAATGGGTGGACATAAAATTTCTAAGTTAATGTTTCACATGCCTTTAAATACGTGCATGGAAATTTGTTCTCCTGCCGATACAGCAAGGGCTTTTGTTAATGCGTTTGAACACAAAGAAAAGATTTCGGGTAAATTATTTAATCTTGGAGGTGGTAAAGATTGTCGCTGCACTTATTTAGAGTTTCTTACAAAGTCGTTTGAGATATTTGGTTTAGGCGAAGTTAATTTCCCCGACAAAACTTTTGCAGAGCATAATTTTCATTGCGGAAACTATGCAGATGGCGATGATCTTGAAAATATATTAAAGTTTAGAAAGGGTAACTTGAAATCTTATTTTAAACACGAAAAAAGTAAAGTTACAAATATCCAACGTGCAATTACAAAATGCATAAAATCAATTATTAAGAATCGTTTGATTAAACAATCTGAGCCACTTGAAGCTATTCATAAAGGAGATATTAAAATGTTAGACCGTTTTTTTATAAATAAAACAAAATGAAACATAAAGTAGAAAATGTATTTATTGCAGGCGGAACTGGGTTTCTTGGTTATTATTCAGCTTTACTATTTTTGGAAAAAGGAGCATCAGTCTCAACTATTGCCTTAGACGAAGGAATTAATGAAGACGATTGGTTTCCAAAAGAAATTGCAAAAACTTATGGAGATTTATTTGCAATGTCGGAGGAGCAAATTTTTTTATTGCTAAATGGGAAAAACTATGACACTTTTGTCTATGGACTTGGCCCTGATGAAAGAATAACACCGCAAGCTCCTGCTTACGATTTTTTTCATGAAAAACTTGTGATTCAATGTTTAAAAATATGCAATGCAGCCAAAAAAGCTGGTATAAAACGCTGTATCATAATGAATTCATATTTTTCATATTTTGATAGAATAAAAAAAGGGAAATTATCAGAAATACATCCATATATTAAAGCCCGAGTAGAACAAGCAGAGGCAATAATTGCAATTGGCAATCAAGGTGTTTTTGATGTAATGATAATGGAATTACCATATATTTTTGGAGAAATGCCTGGCCGAATGCCAATTTGGAAAGATGTTTTTGTGGAAAGATTTAAGAAGCTACCCGCAATTTATTTCCCCGATGGTGGCACAACCGCAATTCATGTTACAGGAGTGGCCGAATACATAGTTGCAGCAGCTTACAATGGTAGAAATGGAGAAAGGTATCCTGTCGCTCATGCCAATATAAAATACCGTGATATGATTAGCTTTATGATGACAGAGGCTGGATTTCCTAAGAAATTTAAAAAGTTGCCTGGTTTTATTGGCTATTTAACTGGATTGTCTATTATGAGAAAGGAAAAAAGACAAGGGCTACAAAGCGGATTAAATCTTGCAAAAATAATGACAGGTATTTTAGCCGAAGATTTCTTTATCGATCCTACCGAAGTTCGCCAGAAATTAAAATTTGATGACTTGGGTTTCTTAGGCGGCGAAGATGTTTGGCAAGGAATGCGCGAAGCAATGCACAAAGCATATCCTAACAATAAACCTGAATAAATTTACGGTAAAAGAAAAACAGAGTTTTTTATGACTGAAACAAAAAATACTTATCATATACTAATATTACTTTTAGTAGTTGTTTTCCACATATCATCGTGTACAAAAACTTATGTCCCACAATCTGGCGATCTTTTGTTTCAGGTAAGTGAGAGCAGCGAATTTACTGATGCCATTATAAATACAACAGGCGATGTAAGCACAATTTCGTTTTCTCATGTCGGAATTGTTTGTTTGGAGGATGATGAAACATTTGTTATTGAAGCACTTCCCAATTTTGGAGTGCAGAAAGTCTCTTTACAAACATTCTTAGATGCTGCAGCCAAAGAAAAAAATGGAAACCCATTAGTAATAGTTTATAAAATAAATCCAGAAATTGAGATTCAAAATCCTGTTAGTATTGCTGAAACATATCTTGGTATGCCTTACGATTCTGTCTTTTTACCTGACAATAATGCGATATATTGCAGTGAACTTATTTACAAATCTTACTTGTCCCCTAACGGAAAAGAGATTTTTACCGCAATTCCAATGAATTTTAGCGACACTACAGGACAAATTGACCCATATTGGGTAGAATATTTCAAAAAACTTGAGCTTTCAGTTCCCGAAGGAGTATTAGGTACAAACCCGAACGATTTGTCAAAAGAAAAGATTTTAAAATATATTGGACAACTGTGATTAAATAATTTTTTGTAATATTCTGCTTTCTTAAATTTCATATCAGGACAAACGCATACTTTTTTAAATATTAATATGGGAAAATAGTGTATATGTCCTCTGGACAAATTGTTTAGAGTGTGATTATTTTTTTTACTGATATTAAAGCGCTAACGGGCTATAATACTAAAATTACACCAAAATACTCAATAAATTCTTTATCTTTTTCCGTTTTACTTCACTTAAGATTTTGACCGTATCTGGTGCTATGCTGAAAATTTAAAGATTGTAAAACAAAATAATATTTTAAATTTATTTCGGTCGTTTTGATATCAAAGTGGTATAACATATTTGCCCTCTTGGGCATATATGTCAGTAAAAAAAGCCTCCAAGATATGTATATTGCCCAGAGGCGATGCCCTGAGCTTTTGTCGAAGGGGCATAAACAATTAAAAATGATTCTATTTGGGTTAAACTTAATAAAAAACGAAAAGCTTAAAGAAAACTGGAATGCGAAGAGTTTGCATGAGATATTAAAAATAAAGTATGCGTTTGCCCTGAATTTAAAACATAAAAACATACTACAAAAAATTCATTTATTATCTTTGTAAAAATATTGTCTGACAAATAATTTAATTGCACTTTTAATATGAAAAACACTCACTGATACGAAAAGGACATTGTGGAGGTTCTTAATTTTTATTACACAGAATTGTCTGAAGAACAAATGCTTGAACATCTTATGTTTTGGCTTGACAATTTTCCAAATTTGGATTTTGAATGGGTGAACATGATGCTGGATATTAGTGCTCACGATAATATGCCTATTCAAACAATAATAGATTTTGCGGATAAATTGCACGTAATTAATCCCGAATATTATTTGGAACATTACGAATTTATTGAAAAACAAATATTGGACTATGCCTTTCATATTCAGGATATTGAATTGATAAAAAAACGGATTGATATTCTTAAACAGAATCCTGTCTCAGGTATTGATACAGTTGTTAAAGGCACGATGTATCGTCTTATCTACTATGGATATTATGATATTGTAATTGGGTTTTCAAATGCTGTTTGGAAACCTTTGGCAGAAAGTGACCAACTATATGGCTACCCAGAATATCCATTTATTATGACAATTTATCTTCACAAACTTGAAGAACAATATCAATTTGTGAAAAATGGAGATAAAGCTAAAACCAAGTGGGAAGGATTCTTATCAGAAATATTAAAATTAGGTTTTGATAATGATAAGCGTCTTAATTATATTCGAGATATTCTTAATTCAAATTTCGACAAAGAATATTTCCTTAACCTTTCGGATGATAATGATATTCAAATGATTTATCTGAATATTCATTTTATAAAATATATGAAGGATAATTATGATGTCCCATTTGTATTGTCTGGGTTATGGTTTAATATTATCAATAAAAAAGAACTTTTTTTTAACAACAAAAAATGTAATTTTTTTATTCCTTATATAAAACTTAACAATCAAATAACACAACAATATGATAATTTTTTGGAACCAATCAGATAGAAGTGTTTGGAAAAGTGTGGGGCTTGCATTTTGTTTATGAGTTTTTTAATCATATTAAGCTTATTGATGGGGATGACTATCAAACAATGAAGGAAAACCTTGCATTTCTTAAGTTTGCATTTATGAAAGTCATGAGTAATAATTTATGGAAACTTACTTTTATTCATTCTTGGCCAAATTCAAAAGATGATTGCATTACATTACCCGAAAAAACAGCCTTCGACAAAACATTTCAAATGGATTATAAACAGGCAAATGCTCTTTTTGAAAGTTTTCCTTTTGATCTAAAGGGAAGTGAAAGAATAGAGGAAGAAATAATTCAGGATGAAAAGAGCAAGGACGATTATATTGTGCCACCTTTCTATTCAGAAAAAACCCCATATATCAAAGAAGGTGCAAAAATAGGCAGAAATGATTCATGCCCATGTGGAAGCGGGAAAAAATATAAAAATTGTTGTTTGAATAAATAAAATGCTGGTTGCGATTATTGTAGAGACAAGGCTTGCCTTGTCTCTACATTACCGCAACAACACCATCCCATTAATACCAATATATTTACAAAATATTTGAAGTACCAATACGGCATTTTGACAATTAATTTGATATAAATCACTAAAGTTTTGATATTTTTGTATTTTTGAAAAAAAATGAGCAAATGTCGAGACACAAGCCACACAAAAAAGCAACCACTGCTGTAAAAGGACAAAAGGTAGATCAAGTTCCTAACCAGATTATCGACACCAAACATAAAAAGTCGAATTATCTTGCTGTAATAGCATTTTGTGTGTTCGCTTTTATCTTGTACGGTAACACAATAGGTCACGATTACGCTCTTGATGATGCAATTGTAATCACTGGAAATCAATTTACTCAAAAAGGAATAAAAGGAATTCCAGATATTTTTAAATACGACACATTTACAGGATTCTGGCTGTCAAGTTATCCTGGCAAAACAGCCTCACAAATTCAAGAAGAAAAAAAATTAGTTGCTGGAGGTCGTTATCGTCCGCTATCACTAAGTACTTTTGCCTTAGAAATTGAAATATTCGGAAAAAACATTAAAGATGCAAATGGACAAATAGTATATAAGGGAAACCCCACTATTAGTCATTTTGTCAATATTCTTTTATATTTTTTAACAACTTGTTTACTCTATATTATTTTATTGAGATTAATCCCACCAAAAAATGACGGGAAATGGTATTTTAGTTTTGCATTTATTGCAAGTGTTTTATTTTTAGCTCATCCTATCCACACCGAAGCCGTTGCAAACATTAAAGGTCGTGACGAAATAATGACACTTCTTGGTTCGCTTGCAGCACTTTGGTTTACAATTAAATATTTAGACACTAAGAAAGTGTATTTTGTGATATTGTCGTCAATTTCGTTGCTCTTAGGATTATTATCAAAAGAAAATGCAATCACTTTTTTAGCGATAATTCCACTAAGTGTTTATTACTTTACCAATCATAAATTATCTTCAAACATCAAAGCGAGCATTCCACTTTTGATAGCTGCTGGGATATTTCTTCTTATCAGAGCAAATGTTTTAGGTTTTGGTGGTGGCGAAAAACAGATTTCTCAAGAAATAATGAATAATCCATTTTTAGGTGCAAGTTTTGGCGAAAAAATGGCAACAATATTCTTTACACTTGGAATGTATATTAAATTATTAATATTCCCTCATCCTCTAACTTATGATTACTATCCATATCAAATCGAAATTATTGGCTGGGACAATCCTGGAGCGTATTTAACACTTATTTTTTATCTTGCGATTGGAATTTATGCAGTTTATGGTATGATAAAAAAACGAGATGTCTTTTCCTATGGAATATGGTTTTATCTGCTGCCGCTGTCGGTAGTTTCAAATATTTTCTTTCCAGTTGGGACATTTATGAACGAGCGTTTTGTGTTTATTTCTTCAATCGGATTTTGTCTGATACTTGGGTGGCTAATCTATAAATATATACCAAAACTTATTAAAGATAATTCTTCAGCAAAATACTTTACGAGTTTTATTATGATAGTCGTTTTAGGCTTATATTCGATAAAAACCATCAGTCGAAACAAGGCGTGGGAAAACGATTTAACACTATTTACCACAGATGTGCAAACAAGTTCTAATTCGGCAAAAAGCAATTGTTCGGCAGGGGGTAAATTAATTGAGGAAGCTCAAAAGCCTGAAAATAAGAGCAATACGCTTGTGCACGACAAAATGTGTAAACAAGCAATTGGTTATCTGGAACGTGCAATAGAAATTTATCCTAATTATGTAGATGCCTTAAATTTGTTGGGGAATGCACATTACGAACACAATTTTGCTATTGCCAAATCATTAAATTATTATGCAAAAGTGTTAAAAATTCGTCCGTTTCATAATATTGCGTACAACAACTCAAGAATTGTAATGCAAAACACGTTTTCATTACTTATTAACAATGAATCGTCTTCAACACCCGAAGAAATTCTAAAAGCTTGTGATGAGATAATATTAGCAAAACCTGAATTTGGCGAAGCTTATCATTTAAAAGGAACTCTTTATGGAAAGCATTTGAATATGATTGACTCTGCGTTTGTCTATTTACAAAAAGCTCAGGAAATGAATTTCGATAAAAGTTCTGGATTTTATAAAGATCTTGGCGTTGCGTATGGGATGAAAGGATATTATAATGAATCCTTACAATATTTTCATAAAGCCATAGAAATTGACCCTAATGATGCTCAAACTTATTTTAATCTTGGCGTAACTTATCAACAATTACGGGATTTTGAAAACGCAAATCTTTATCTCCAAAAATCAGAAGAATTAAAACAAAAACAAGCTGCACAGTGATAAACAATCAAAAAATTATAATAGTTTTACCTGCATATAATGCGGAGCTTACTCTCGAAAAAACGTACTCGGAAATACCTTTTGATATTGTTGATGATGTTATTTTAGTTGATGATAACAGTACGGATAAAACAGTTGATAAAGCACGTGAACTAGGAATAAAAAACATATTTGTGCACGACAAAAACAAAGGCTACGGCGGAAATCAAAAAACTTGTTATAATAATGCTCTTAAACTTGGTGCAGATATTATTATTATGCTCCATCCCGATTATCAATATACGCCAAAATTGATTCATTCAATGTCGTATTTAATTGCTAATGAGGTGTATAGCGTGGTTTTGGGTTCGAGAATATTGGGACGAGGTGCAATTAAAGGAGGAATGCCATATTATAAATATGTGTCGAACCGTCTTTTAACTTTTACGCAAAATTTGTTAATGCGTCAAAAATTATCAGAATATCACACTGGTTACAGAGCCTTTTCGGCTGATGTGTTAAATGCAATTAATTTTAATGATAATTCAGATGATTTTGTTTTTGACAATCAAATGTTAGCACAAATTTTTTATGCTGGATACGAAATAGCTGAGATTACTTGTCCCACCAAATATTTTGAGGGAGCCTCATCTATAAATTTTCAACGCAGTGTAAAATATGGATTAGGAGTTATCGGAACATCATTTTTATATTTTTTTAATAAAACAGGAATTGCTAAAAGCAATATTTTTAAAAAATGACAAAACTTAACGAATTATTAAATATAAAATATCCGATAATTTTGGCACCAATGTTTTTGGTTACAAATATCGAGATGGTTAAAGCTGCTCTTGATAACGGTATAAGTGCGGCAATTCCAGCAATGAATTTTCGCAATTCAAAAGATATTACCAAAGCAATTCAGGAAATAAAGCAACACAGCGATAGGCCATTTGGGATAAATATTATTGCAAATCGCTCAAACACAAAGTTAAATGCACAAGTTGAAGCTTGTTTGGCAGACCCTCCTGCATTTATTATTACTTCTTTGGGAAATCCTAAAATAATAATTGAAAAAGCTCACGCCAAAAAAACTATGGTGTTTTGTGATGTTACAGATTTAAAATATGCTCAAAAAGTAGAACAAGCAGGAGCCGATGCGTTAATTGCAGTTAATAGTTCGGCTGGCGGTCATGCTGGCTGTATTGCACGCAATGAATTAATAGAAACGCTTACCAAAAACTGTAAAATCCCTGTAATTAATGCTGGTGGAGTAGCGTCCTCAAGCGATTTGCGAGATGTTTTAAAACTTGGAGCAGCAGGAGCTTCTATTGGTACATTATTTATTGCAGCACACGAATGCAAAGTTTCGGACGAATATAAAAATGCTCTTATAAATTACGGAAAAGATGATATTGTATTAACTCGTAAACTTTCTGGTGCACCTACAACAGTAATAAATACTGATTATGTTAAAAGTATTGGCACAAAACCGAATTTTCTTGAATATTTAATCAATAAAAACACAGGAATTAAAAAGTTTGCAAAGGCTATTCTTATGCGAAAAGGACAAAACAAGCTAACAAACGCAGCATTCACAGCAACCTACAAAACCGTTTGGTGTGCAAGTCCCGCAATTGAGAATATTACAGAATTAAAAAGTGTGAAAGAGATTGTTGAAGAGTTGGTAGGAGGTTTGTAAAAGAATAGTTCGTGTTCGTAAAGTTGCATTTACTTAGTCAAAGTTTGAAAAATCAATTTCAGCAACTTTCATTATTTCAATGATTTTATCTTCTAACCCTATATTACCGTCTATCCAGTGGATTTTTGTTCCGTCTTTTTCCATTTTACGAAACCACGTCATTTGTCTTTTTGCGAATTGATGAATAGCAGTGTTAAGTTTTGTAAACAACTCATCATAAGTAATTTTATTCGACAAATACCAACTTAAAAACTTATACTCCAAGCCATAATATTCCATATCCTGATGAGAAATACCAACATCAATTAAGTGTTTTGCCTCATCAATCATTCCATTCTCCAATCTATATTTAAGGCGTTCGGTAATTCTTGCTCGACGTTGCTCTCTGTCGAAATGTATTCCAAAAATTATAGGATTAATCTCTGGGACTTTTTCTTCTTTTAAATGATTTGTTTTGTAAAATTCCGCTATTTCTATTGCACGAATTGCTCTTTTGGGAGTATCTAAATCGCTGCGATTATGTATTTTCTTAAAGGATTTAAGAATTTCTGCAAGTTCGTTTATAGTTTTGGTTTTTAAGTCTTTACGTAAACTTTCATTTACTGGAACATGAATTAGACGATAGTTTTTTAACACAGAATCAATATACAATCCTGTCCCGCCACATAAAATAGCATTCTTACTGCGAGAATTTATATCCTCAAAAACACGAAAAAAATCTTTCTGAAATTCGTAAACATTATATTTACACCCTGCCTCAGCAATATCAATAAGATGATACGGAATTTGTGTATCATTTACACAATAATCACCTAAGTCTTTACCAGTGCCAATATCCATTCCTCGGTAAACCTGCCTGCTGTCAGCACTGATAATTTCTCCATTGATTTTGTTAGCAAGATTTGCAGCCACAGAAGTTTTTCCTCCAGCAGTAGCACCTGTTATAACAATCAAATTATATTTTGTTAGCATCTTTCGAGTATTAAATTCCATAAAAATAGGAAAAATAAACTACTTTTGTAAAAGCTCAAAAAAAATATACATGGACATAAAAAAAATAACAGACAATTTTGTAAAAATTATTATCGGTCCGCCATTAGGTTGGAAAAAGTCAAACTTTGTAGATTTAAATTACAAAAACATTTTATTTCCTTTGCTAACTGGTATTTTGGTGCTTACATTTGCCTCTCGAATAGTTGGCAAATCATTAGCATATCTGTCGGCCACAAGCATTCAACATATAATGGCTTATGCTATTCTTAGTTTAATTGTTGACTTCGTTTTTTTTATCTGTCTTGTTCTTGCAATTAACGAACTATTACCTTTTTATGACCTAAAAAGAAACAAAACTAAAGTCGCTATTTTGTTACTGGCTACAATTAGCCCATTTTATGCATCAATAATTGTTTTAAATATTTTTCCTAGCCTATTCTTTTTAGGAATAATCTCATTATATAGTTTCTATATTTTATTTTGGGGAGTTAGAAGTTTTTTAAAAATTAATAGAGATAAAGAGATTACATTTTTTATAATAAGTATTTTATTGATAATTGGAATTTATTTAATCCTTCATTTTGCAATTATTTATCCATTTTTTGAATTTATAGTTTAGATGTCTGAGAATTTATTTACATATAAGAACAAAAAAGCATTCTACCGCTATGAGTTAATTGAAAAATTAACGGCTGGTATTGTATTACTTGGCACCGAAATTAAATCTATACGTGATGGAAAAGTGAACTTTACTGATGCGTATTGTGTTTTTCGCGATGGGGAACTTTGGGCGACCGGAATTCACATTGCCGAATACTCTCTTGGCACTTGTAATAACCATGAGCCTATGCGTGACCGTAAGCTATTACTAAGCGCAAGGGAGTTACGTAAATGGCAAAAAAAAGTAACTGAAAAAGGTCTTACTATCGTACCCTATCAACTGACTATAAATAAAAAAGGTCTTGCAAAACTTGATATCGCCATTGCAAAAGGAAAGAAATTTTACGACAAACGTGAAGACATTAAAACAAGAGACAATAAACGAGACTTAGACAGATTAACAAGACATTAATATGCTTTTTTATTTAATCATTTTTACAATAGTTTCTTATCTCGCAGGCTCTTTTAGCTCGGCCGTATGGTATGGAAAATGGTTTTATAAAACCGACGTTAGGGAGTACGGGAGCAAAAATGCAGGTGCAACAAATACCCTGCGTGTATTAGGCATAAAAGCAGCTATCCCAGTTTTTATTACAGATATTTTAAAAAGTTATCTTGCAGTACAATTAATTTGGTTTGTACCAGATGTTATTGTCGGTTCGGAACAATATTATCAAATAAAACTCTTATTTGGAGTTGGTGCTGTAATCGGACACATTTTTCCAGTTTTTACTGGTTTTAAAGGAGGGAAAGGAGTGGCATCAATGCTCGGACTTGTTCTAGCTCTGCACCCAGCCGCTGCCGGATTAAGCCTTGCTGTTTTTGCATTAGTTTTTATATTCTCAAAAATCGTTTCCATATCCTCAATAAGTGCAGCATTAGTTTTTCCAATAATTGTCTATATACTCGAAAAAGCCGAAATAGTAACATTAACTATATTTTCAGTAGTTGCTGCAATTTTAATTGTTATAACACACTTAAAAAACATTAAAAGATTGTTAAAAGGCGAAGAAAAGAAAATGCGTTTCAAAAAAAAACAGTAGTATTGTAGAAATTACAATTTTTACAATAATGAAACATACTTTTCTACTTTTAATTACAATCATTGCTGTTACTTTAGCTGTATCATGCAATTCAAAAAAACAGGAAATGGATAATACAAAACAAGCCGAAGAGGTCAAAGCAATCAATCTTTCGGATTTAGACACGACAGTCAGTCCAGGCGAAGATTTTTATCAATACGCAACAGGAGGCTGGCAAAAAAACAACCCCTTGCCCGATGAAGAAAGCCGATATGGATCCTTTGATGTATTAGCAAAAGAGACAAATCAGAAAGTAAACAACCTTATAAAGCATCTAACCGAGCAAGAAAATGAGCCATACTCAATTGAGTGGAAAATTGAAAAATTTTACTCCTTAGGAATGGATTCTGCAAGAATTGACAAAGATGGCTTAACTCCAATTGAACTGATGTTATCAGAGATAGATAAGATTTCAACTAAAGAAGAACTTACCAAGCAAATTGCAGAGCTTCATAGACAAGGGATATCTTCTACATTCAATGTTTTTGGATCAGCTGATCGTGAAAACAGCGAAATGCAAATAGCCTATCTTTATCAAGGAGGAATTGGATTACCAAACCGCGACTATTACACCGGTAACGATGATAGATCAAAGGAAATTCGCACAAAGTATTTAAGTCACATAGAGAAAATGCTTGTACTTTCAGGTTTTGATAAAGATTTAGCACATAAAAACGCACAAGAAATCTATAATTTAGAACATCAACTTGCAGAAAAATCAATGACAAATTTGGAGCGTAGAGACCCATTTGCAACAACAAACCGAATGAGTGTTGCTGAAATAAAAGAAGTTAGCCCTAGTTTTGATTATCAACTGTACTTTAACGAAATAAATTTACCAGTTCCTGGGACAATAAATCTTAGCCAACCAGACTTTTTTAAGCAATTATCATATTTATACGAGAATGTCGATATCGAAATTTGGAAAACATATCTTAAATGGAATGTGATTAACTTTGCTGCTCCATATTTACACAGCGAAATGGTAAATACTAATTGGGAGTTTTATGGTAAATTTCTTACAGGAGCATTAACTCAGCAGCCACGGTGGAGACGTGTAGTAAGCAAAACAAATGCGTGCTTAGGCGAAGGAGTAGGTCAAATTTTTGTGAAAGAATATTTTCCACCCGAGGCAAAAGAAAGAATGATTAACCTTGTTGAAAATCTAAGAGCATCATTCGCTGAGCGGATTACACAATTAGAATGGATGACGCCCGAAACAAAAGAAAAAGCCTTAAAAAAACTTGCTAAAATTAATGTCAAAATTGGATATCCTGACAAGTGGAAAGATTACGAAAAACTTAATATTGAAGACGATTCGTATATTGCTAATATTATTAGAGCCAATGTCTTTGAGTTTGATGATATGATTAGTGAAATCGGCAAACCAGTAGATAAAACTAAATGGTTTATGAATCCTCAAACTGTAAACGCATACTACAGCTCAAATATGAACGAGATTTGTTTCCCCGCAGGCATACTTCAACCTCCGTTCTTTTACATGAATGCAGATGACGCTGTTAATTACGGCGCTATAGGTGTTGTTATTGGTCATGAGATGACTCACGGATTTGACGATAAAGGAAGAAATTACGATTTACAAGGAAACCTTAACGATTGGTGGACTAAAGAAGATGCCGAACTATTTAATGCTCAAACTCAAATATTAGTAGAAAGATTTAATAACATTCAAGTTCTTAATGATTTGAATGCTGACGGCAAATTATCACTTGGTGAAAACATTGCCGACTACGGAGGACTGGTAATATCCTATGATGCGCTTATGAAAGCTTTAGATGGGGAAACTCCCGAAAGAATTGACGGATTTACTGCCGAACAAAGGTTTTATCTTGCTTATGCTAAAATTTGGGCTCAAAATATCAGAGATACAGAAATACGCCGTAGAACTAAAGAAGATGTTCACTCACTCGGCAAATGGAGAGTAAACGGGCAAGTTCCTGGATTAGAAACATTCCATACGGCATTTAACATACAAGAAAACGACCCTATGTATTTACAAAAAGAAGAATGGGTAAATATCTGGTAAATTACTCTACTCACATAATATTCAATAGAAAGACCGTCAAAAGGCGGTTTTTTAGTTTGTGAAAAATAAATATTGAAGCCCTTAATCGGAACAGCAAGTCTTACTAACAACAAATGTAGATTAATTGAAGTTCTACCATTCTATATTTACCCAAACTTT
>CAYNKH010000052.1:0-6075 GCA_964397745.1 uncultured Bacteroidales bacterium
TCGTACTTTTTTCGGCATATTCAAATACCGAAAGCTACGAGTTGGTAAATATTAAGCAGTCTTCAAGTGTTTTTATTAATTTTAATGATGATTCGGAAACCTTGGTAAGACTATTAAACACCAAACAAATATATCCTAATCTTAATTATATCGTTTCATTAAACAATGCGGAGCTAAAAGACACATTTAAGGCTGCCGGTGTAACATTCTCGATATCAAATCACGAAGTTGCCTCCAAGCTTGTTGCAAGTTACAATTTTGAGCCTGATGTTGCCTACTTTACAGAAAATATTATGTCATCAGCAAAAGACGAAAACGACCACGATTTGGTCGAATTCAAAGTTAATCAAAAAAACACATACATAAATCACACATACATTGATACTTTCGTAAGCTTAAAAAAGACTTATAACGCTGTTTTAATGGGACTAAGTCGTAAGGAAAAAGAGGACTATACTCTTTTTAAAAATCCAAAATCAGATATGATTATTGAGGAAAACGATTATCTCATTATTTTAGTTGACGGGAATTCAAAAGTTCAATTAGAAAAAGATTTTTTTCAAAAAGGAGGTAGAATTTAATGCCAAAATCTTTATAACATTTTCCATTTTTTTACGTTGAGGATAACAAAACATACATTATTATGATTTCTACAGTAGTTTGGGTTGGGTTTTCACAGAGTTTGTTTGCAGCTATTTTGGTGTCTGCAAAAAGACAGCCTCAGATGCAAGATAAAATTCTATCGGCATGGCTCTTTCTATTGTCTTTCGAGTTTCTTACATGTGCAATAGATATGTTAATTTGGGAAATACCTTTGCTCTCATCATCATTTCTACTTTTTAATCCTGCATTTTTTCTGTATGTAAAATCGCTTACTGATCCAAAGTTTAAACTCAGAAAAGTTCAACTTTTGCATTTACTACCATTTTTTACATTTGAAATTGGAGCTTATTGGCTAAAACAAAAGTATAGTTTGCATAACTTTTTTGAATTTGACTCCGCCCAATGGTTTCGCTTAGCATTTTCAATAGGCTCAATCATATCATGGATAATTTACAATTATTTAAGTAGTGTAATGGTGTATAAACATAGAAGGAAACTTGAAAACGAGTTCTCTACAATTTCAAAAGACAAATCACTACGTTGGGTCTTATTTATTATCATATTCTATAATATATTTTGTGCACTGTCTTTAATAATAGCCGTATTTGCTATAAGTTTGCCACATACTGGCATCACTCAATATATTTACAATTATTCGGCATTGCTTGTATTAATTTACATCTTGGGTTTTTATGGACTGAGACAAGAAAAAATATTCGTAGAAGAAGAGGAGCCTCCATCCACAAAATCTAAATACCAAAATTCTGCTCTTAGTCAAAAACGAAAAGATCAAATTAGCAAAGCAATAATTCAATACATCGAAACTACTCAGGCCTATCTTAACCCAGACCTAAACATGAACTTGCTAAGCAAAAACACAAATATTCCCAAACATCAAATAACCGAAGTTCTTAGTACCGAGTTAGGGAAAAATTTCTTTAATTTAATAAACGAATATCGTGTAAACGCAGTCAAAGAATTATTGAAAGATAAGAATATCAGCTTTTCAATTGAAGGTATTGGATATGATTGTGGTTTTAGCAGTAAGTCATCATTTTTTACCGTTTTTAAAAAGTTTACGGGAATGACACCGTCTGAATATAAAGAGAGTAATTAAAGTTATCCAAAAAACACCGCTACCGCACGATTGCATCGTGTGGTAAAAGATATAAAACCACACAATATAATCGTGCGGTAGCTGCAACTTTCTTCAAAATCTTAATAATTCAGTCCAACTTTTAAAAATACAACCATTTTACACATATTTAGCATCAAATTTGCAATTAGAATATGTAAAACGAATTTATATCATGAAAAACTTATTAACATCTCACACAAAAAACTTACGATTTGCAAACTTCATAGTTTTTTTTGCAATTGGTTTATTTTTAACAAGCTCATTAAATGCACAAACTCTTCACATAAAAATAGAAGGAATTAAAAATTCAAAAGGCGTTATTCAACTTGGTTTTTTTAAAAGCGAGCAAGACTATAAAAATGACAAATCATTTTTTAAGTTTATAGATAAAAAAAACATGAAAAACGGAACAATCTATGTAAGCTACACAGATATAAAACCAGGGACATACGGCATTGCTTTATTAGATGATGAGAATAAAAATAAAAAAATGGACTTTTCCTTTTTTATACCTACCGAAGGTTTTGGGTTTTCAGATTATATCAGCACAGGCTTAAGTAAACCATCCTTTGATAAGTTTAGTTTTAATTTTGGCGAAAAAGATAAGACTGTGGTAATAAGAGTTAGATATATTTAGCACCACTATCTTCGCAATAAAAATCAACAAATATTTCTCTGAAAGATTGATTATATTCGTTTACCTATTTTTATTAATAACTGCTTTTTTTAGGAATATCCCAAGTCCAACGCCTCTGGAGATTAGCATAATTAACAAAGCTAACCACATTCCCTGATTACCCCAATAGTATTTAATTGTAAAAAGCAAAGGGATATAGATAATTAAAACCGAAACTATCATAATATTTCGCATAGTAGCAGTGGCAGTAGCTCCAACATAAATACCATCATACAAAAAAGCTAAGAAACTTGCAAAAGGCACCAACCATAACCAATATTTAAAAGAATCGGCAAGTGCAATAATTGCTGTATCATCGGTTAATGCCCGAAAGATATATTTTACACTAAAGAAATAAATTAGAGTAAATGCTATTGCAATGTACAATCCAAATAAGACAGATTTTTTAATTGCAAGAACTAAATTATCATGTTGCTTTGCACCAATATATCTACCAGCAAGCGTTCCTCCAGCATAAGCAAATCCGTCAATCACATAAGCAAAGAACCATAAAAACTGTAACATAACCGAATTTAGAGCAAGCACATTGTCGCCTAAACTTGCCGAAACAACATTAAAAACAAAAAAGCTACCCGTTAGTAAAATTGAGCGAATAAAAATATCACCACTCACAGAGAAAAACCTTTTAACTTTATCAAATATTATTACAGATTTCCATCTAAAGAAAGCAGTTATTCTGGAATATTTTGCCATAAAAAACCCAATACTACAAACCAATCCGATATATTGCGAGATAACGGTTCCAAGAGCAACTCCATCTATTTTCATGCCAGCAAATAACACAAGACTGCTACTTATCATTATATTCGACAAGCTAATGATAATTGTAATAATCATCGGTATTTTAGAGTTTTGCATTCCAATAAACCATCCCATAAAAACAAAAACCGAAAGGGTTGCTGGTGCCGCCCATATTCGAATAGAGAAATACTCTGCGGCATAAAAAAGTGCTTGTTCTGAGCCTTTTAAATTAAGAATGAGCAGATGTTTTATTGGATTTTGCAAAATAATGAGTAAAACGGCAGCAAAAAGTGCAAATATTAATGCTCTAAGTAGCGAATTTGCAGTTTCTGGAAAATTAGAAGCTCCGTAAGCTTGTGCAGTGAGTCCAGTTGTCCCCATTCGGAGAAAAGCCAATCCAGTGTAAATAAGAGTAAAAACTATTGTTCCAAACCCAACGCCACCAATATATGCAGCCGACCCCATACGACCAACAAGAGCTATATCAACAATCCCCACAAAAGGAACTGTAATATTACTTATTACATTAGGAATGGCTAATTTTAAAATTCTACGATTCATTTATATCAATTCTCAGTTTGGTTCAAATTTTAGTGTGTAACTGTTTTTAGTCCAATAATGGATGCTATTAAAGTAAAAATAAAAAACAAACGCCAAAAACTTGCAGGTTCTTTGAATATGAATATTCCGATTAAAACCGTCCCAACAGCTCCTATTCCTGTCCACACGGCATAAGCCGTTCCGATAGGTAAAGTTTGAGTTGCTTTAATTAAAAGTACCATACTTATGCTAAGTGCTATTAAAAAAGCCACATACCATAAGTACATTTCGTTTCCTGTAGTTTCTTTTGCTTTTCCTAAACAGAAAGCAAATGCGACTTCAAATAATCCTGCTATAATTAATATAAACCAGTGCATTTCTTTTTTTGCAAAGATGCAAAATGATATTGAATTACATTGTTGAATTTGAACAAAATAGTGGGGACAGAGCAAAATATAGTAATGAATTATTGCAGAAATTCCCGAGTAATGCGAATTCTTTTGCTTACCATATTATTTTAATTTTCGTAATTGCATATTTCCGAGTAATAATTTCATTTGAGTTATAGCAACATTATTTAGTTGCAGCAATCTTTTAGATTGGGATAACCCCTGATGTATTAAAACTGCATTTATACTTTAAAGATTACCCAAAACCACCAATTGTTCAATAGTAGCTATATCCCTAATATTACCTACTGCCATTAGATTTTCTGTTCGCCATTGCGATGCGGTTTTCCCAAATAAGGCAACACATTCTAAATCAGTTTCATTTGCATATAGAAAATTGATTTCTTTTTTACTTAATTATTTAGGGAGGAGTTTTTCTTTAATAGCTTCAGTATGTATTCGATAGTTAACCATAGCTAAACTGCGTTGTAAATTCCAATTAAGTTTAAGACGCTTATTCTCATCTTCTTTCAATTGTTGAAATTCGCTAATAAGATAAATCTGGAACTCAGGACTGAGCCACATAGTAAAATGGAAAGCAACATCTTTATGTGCATAAGTACCACCATATCGACCTGCACTAACAATTAAGCCTATTGCCTGCGTTCTTTTAACCCATTACCCTGCGAACATAATAAACCTGTTCACACCCGATTCATTTTTATTTTTCCCCCAAACACCTAAGTACTCCAAAGTGTTTTTATTTGTTATCCATTTACCTATCAAGCCACTACCTTCGTTTAAACCAATAGTCATATCTGTAAGACTAATAAAATCAAGTATTATTTTGTTTTAATAATGGTTTTAATTTAATATTGTCAAGATTTTTTTATACTCTAATTCAAAATTTGGGGTGAAAATATTTTTATTTAAATTACTATTAATTTCCTTCATACTCCAGAACTTGACATCATCTACTTCATCATTAGGCTTAAAATTTATTTCATCAATAACAGCCATAAAAACAAACACCAATTCCTTTTCAATATCCGACTGCCAAAAATACTTAGTTATAAAATTATGTTTAAGATTTTTAAGTCCTAACTCCTCTTTGGTTTCACGTTTTAAGGCAGTTTCTATATCCTCACCAAGTGCAATATGTCCACCAACAGCAGTGTCCCATTTTTCGGGTTGCACTAACTTATTTTTATTACGTTTTTGCAACAAAACCTCGCCTTTACTATTAAGTACATGCAAGTGAATCACAGGATGTAACTTCAGTGAGCCATTATGAGCCTCACTCCTAGTCATACGTCCTATTATTCTAC
This sequence comes from uncultured Bacteroidales bacterium, assembly GCA_964397745.1. Lineage (GTDB taxonomy): Bacteria > Bacteroidota > Bacteroidia > Bacteroidales > ML635J-15 > Bact-19. The sequence goes on from CAYNKH010000052.1 coordinate 5,437, forward strand.
CTTCAGCATCAATTTCGGGCAAATATTCATCTGAATTTTTCTTACGTTTTAATAAATTGCGTACAAATTCTATAAGCATTAACCCTCCAAAAACTATATAGAACAATACTCCACTAATAAATGCCCAAGCCTCTTTGGACATAAAAAATGCTGAGTAAAAAACAAGAATCGTATGAGCCAAAAATATCCAGAACATTAGTTTAATAGTGCGTGCCATCATTTTTTGCTGCTCGTCATTAAACTCCATTCCTTTAATATATCTTTGCGACATCATCATCATTATGTTTTTTGATGAAAATGCCGACATACCAAGTATTCCGACAAGGATAAGTCCAATTACTCCAGGTTTGATTTTAAAGAAAATGTCGTTATGAAGTAATATCGAAACAAGTCCTAAAGCTACAATTAGCAAAGTATCGTAAAGCACAAATTTATCTAATCTTTTTTCTTTAAAATATATTATGGCAAGTTGAACAATTCCAAATATAGTTGCTACATATAAGCCAATCTCTGTGCCCCACAACTCATCAGCAACAATAAAAACCAGTAATGGTAATAATCCTGGCAAAAGTGTTTTAATTATCCCTGAAGCTTTCATACCACAAAATTAAATTTTTATCTGTTGCAAAATAATATTTT
>CAYNKH010000052.1:6175-18008 GCA_964397745.1 uncultured Bacteroidales bacterium
TTTTATGTTTTTAGTTGCTAGTGCTTGTTTTATTAGTACCGATATTTTTGCACGTATGGGTGGAGCTGGTGGAAGTAATAACGGTGGTGGTGGCGGCGATGGTATTGGCGAGCTTATATTTATGATATTCATGCTTTTGCCTTTCCCTCTCAACTGGATAGTTGTAATTGGCTTACTTATAGGAGTATTTGTTTACTCAAAACTCAAAAAACGAGGATCTATTCTTAATAAAGTCCAGACATCTCAAATTCCTAGTAAAAAGAATGAAAAAGCACTTGCATCATTCAAATTATTACATCCTGATTTTGATGAAAATCAATTTCATAATAAAGTAAAAACTGCATTTACCGACATTCAAAATGCCTGGGCAGCAAAAGATATAAACAGAGTACGCCGATTTATTACAGACGGGATGTATCAAAGGGTAAATACTCAGTTTAAGATGATGACTATTTTGGAACAAAGAAATGAGATTGAAAAGCTCACAATTAAATCCACAGTAATCGACAAAATTGAAAGTGACGGCCTATATGATGTTATACATGTTGGCGTATTTGCAAGCATTAAAGATAAGTTTATCTCAAATAAATATACAAATTTGAGTACTGCTACATTTGAGGAATTTATTGAATACTGGTCTTTTATTCGTAAAACTTCGGCTACAGGTACCGATATGTACTCTACTTACAATTGTCCAAACTGTGGTGGCGATCTTTCTGGAGCAAACCTTAGCGATGTAAGTAAATGCCCTTATTGTGGTACATTTACAAATAGTGGAGAATTTGACTGGGTACTCGCAGAAATTACTCAAGCCGACGTTTATGCTACTACCAATCATTTGCACAATCTTAGCAATACTCTTGCCAATAAAATAGAAAATATTTTAGATACAGATGAAGACTTTTCTGTTCAGTTAATTGAAGATAAAGCAAGTAATGGCTATCTACAAATACAGACAGCAAGAGTAATGAAAAATCCAAAAATAACTCGCCGTTTTGTAAGTGATGAGTACTACAACAAACTTGAGAATTTATTAAAGTCAGAAGAGCATTTTGTGTATAATCGCATATTTATAAATGATGTTACATTAATAGGTGCATTGCAAAATGAGAATAAAAACATTCTTGCACTTGCAATTAAATCATCTTTTCAACGAGTTAAAATTATAGATGGCAAAGCTCAATTGGTGGATTTTGCTATAACAAGTAAAAACGAAGTACTGATGATGAGCAAGGATATTGTTAGCGGAGAAAACAAAGGTTCTGTTTATGCACAGCAATGTCCGTCATGCGGCGGTATAGTTTCAGATACGATAGATATTAATTGCCCATATTGTGGTAATTTGCTTAATAGTACAAAAAACGAGTGGATTATTACAAATATTATGAGCCAAGAAGAGTATCTCAATTATTATAAAGCGAATTCAAGTCTTTTTGTTGCAAATGTCAATCCTAAGAAACTTGATGCTACCTACAAAGTTAGAGACTATGCTTTTAACAATGTTCTAATTATGGTTGCTGCCGATGGAGTTTTTGATAATGAAGAAATGGACTTTGTTAATAAACTTGCAAAAAAATGGGGCTATGCTCCATCAAAACTTGCGGGTATGCTTGATCTGGCAAAAAACAATCAACTTGTAATAAGAATGCCAGAAAAGAGTAAAGACCGTGAAAAGATTTATAAACTTATGTATAAAGCAGCAAGTATAGATGGCAATATTTCGCCAGAGGAACAAAATTTACTTAATAACATTAAAAAAGAGTATTTGGAGCAAGATTAAAGGTTTACAAAATATTATATATCATCCCTACGGAATTATATTTCTTTTATCTTTCGATTACCAACATCATGTCCCTACGGGACTACAGCTATCAAACAGTGTCCTGTCCACAGAGAGAACTTACCAAAATTAACTTTTCGCCATGAAGTCAAAACAATCAAATATCGATAAGTTAAACTACGTAAATTAAACCAAAAAATCCTGTAAGCAATGGTGTTGCATGTTTTATTATTTATCTAACCCAATAGCACCGACAAAGTTTTCAATTCAGTTAGACGAAATAATTCAAACCTGAGTATTACAATAGTTTTATCGGACAACAGTGATTTAAAAATTACATTTCAATAGTTTTTTTGACAAACAACAACTCATAACCCAATTATTTATTTCGTAAATATATTAAAAATAATTCTGCACAAGCTTTGGCGTCACTCAAGGCATCATGATGATTTACGTGAATTTTATAATTATTACATAGGGAAGCAGGATTATTGTTATAAATCCGATATGTGCATTGCTTATCGTAATTAGGAGCTTGCATTCCATAATATTCAAGTGTTATATTTACCCTCCACCCATACCCTTGGGCAGTTTCAAAATCTATAGCCGTAAAACAATCCATATTTTTCTATATTGCAGCTGAGTGTTTGCCTTTGGTAAAACTAAAAGACTTAAACAAAAGCCGTCTTCAAGTTTGAGACGGCTTTATAAAAAAACGCATTACTGTATTTTTGTAAATTTACTTATACTTAGGCCTTCTTCTGTTTCTATTTTGATTATAAACAATCCGTTCTCCAATTCAGACACATCAATTTCGTTTTGAGTAGTCCCTTTTTTAACAAACTGTCCGGCAGCATTAAAAATTGAGAACTGTACTTTTTTATCAAAATCAAGGAATAATTTATTAGTAACAGGATTTGGATAAGTATTTGTTTTTAGCACATTAGAGTTATCAACATTGCTTACTTGTAATCCTTCAAACCATCTGTAGGTACGATCCATTAGTTCGTTGCGATCATCAATACTTTGCACTTGTTCCATTCCAAAAGCGAAATAAACAATTTTTGATTCGCCTTTATATTTTTTTACCGCAGCTGCATATCCACTAGGATACAATAGAATTTCTGTGGCATCACCATAGTTTTTAATAGCATCGGGGGTAAAACTCCCTCCATAAGCATCATACAAAGCGACTTGTGATATTCCGCTATAAATTGAATCGACAGTAGAATTTATAAAATTATTTTGTTCATCTCCATTATTTCGAAAGCTAGCTGATAAATAGTTTTGAAAAAACAGTTTTTGTTTAAAAGAAGAAGAATATCCATTCGCTCCGAAAATATCCTGTCCAATATCCTGACCTGCCATAAGCAAATTTCCTCCTGCATCAATAAAACTTGTTAAAATATTTGTTTGATTTACAGTTAAAACTGGAATTGTTCCGCCTACATTAAGATAAATATTTTTAACACTATCAAGCAAACCATACTCGACTGCTTGTTCAAGAGTATAACCAGGAATTGCACCAACAGAATAACATCCTGCTGCATTTAAACCTGCTTTATATAATTCTGCATACTCATCACTAGTAATATTATTCATTTTCCCAGATCCATTAATAATGAGATTATCGACTCCTGATACAACAAAAACCTCTATAACTTTTTCATTATTTTGTTTAGTCCCGCTAGTTGTCAGGGTCAAGACGCAATGAGCCACCCCTGGATTCTCATTTGGCGTAACATTAATCTTTACATTTTTCACTTCATTAGCAAGCATATTAATACTTGCGGTTTGTGTAAAGACCTCTTGGTTAACATTAAAATTAATATCCCAAGCATCTGGTGCATCATACGATAAGTTTAATATCATATTTTGTTCCTCTGCCAGACCATTAATTAAGGTTACATCAAAATGGGAGTTTTGACCAGTTTCACCAGCCTGCAAGAAATTATCAGTAAATATACGTCCAAAGTCTGGTTCTATTTCCCCATTATGAGATCCCGAAATCACTGGTACTTGGGCACCAGTTATGGCCTCCTGTCTAGTTTCAGTTATAAATGCAACAACAGAGCAATTTTCGGCAACAAAGTCATCCTCCAAAACATAAGTATAAGTTCGCGTTATTAGACTTCCTTGTTCAATATTCTCAATTTCGTCGCCCCACTGTCCAGTAACCAAATGTCTTAAAATATGATTATGGATATACGACGCCCCCCCTCCTGCCTGATAGCCAACAACATTACTTTCTAAAATCGCCACTTGCATAAAATTTGATTCTAGGCCAAAAGGCAGCCCCTCAACATAGTATGCTTCAACGACAATTGAAACTTCACGAGTTTCTGGATTATAAGTAGTTGCTAACCCAACATTAACAGGAGATGCTTGTTCCAAAATTCGTTCGGCAGCCTGTGTCCATGCAGCATAATACAAAGCTGTACCTCCAACTTCGGTTAAATCAGTAAATAGATGTCTATTAATGGTTGCAGAAGGGTAACCGCCCAAATTGGTCTGTCCTTGAAGAGCGTTTCCAAATGATGTTCTAAAGTCGGGTTGTCCCGAGGTCGGAGTTGCATACGAGCCATTATGTATGTTAATAATAAATACTTTTCCTGGATTATTACTGACAATATTTTCAGCAGTTGTATGTCCATACGGACAAGCAGGACAATTTATACCTGTATATTCTTCCAATATAACCGCTTTCTTTTGAGGACTTGTTGTTACAATATCCTGAGCTATCATTACAGCAGGAAATATAGTTACAATTAAGCTCCATAATAATATTTTTTTCATGTATTTTAAATTTTTAGTTGATATTTAAACAGTAAAACGCATAATATGGTTGCAATTATTCAAAGACTTTATTAAAAGCAATATCCTCAATATCCTTTCTTTCTCGTGGCATTTGCTCCATTTTAAAGATATCAAGTGGGAGACTGCCTGTCATACCACCATAGCCCATAGCAACCATTGTTACGGGTTCAAGTTTATCAGGAATTCGCAACAATTCTCGTGCTTTGGCAGCATCAAATCCCCCCATAATATGCAAGGAAATCCCCATCGACTCAGCCATAATCGACATATTTCCCATAGCGAGTCCTAAGTCGTGCCAAGCATGTTTATAAACCTCTTCGTTGTGTTCATATTTAAGTCTAGCCATTGTAATCATAAGCACTGGAGCCGCCTTTGCCCAAGCTTGATTAAATTCCTGCATTATACTTAATAAGATTTCATACAATTCAGGATTCTTTTGCTTGTCGGCATATATAAATCTCCAAGGCTGAGCATTATAGGAAGATGCAGCCCAGCGTGCGGCATCAAACATTTTCATTAAATCCTCTTCGCTAATGTTTTTTTTAAGAAATCCTCTCGGACTGTGTCTCAATTTTATTAGTTCCAGCATTTCCATAAAAACTATAATTTTAATTTAAGTTTCAAAAATACTATAAATTTTAAAATATTTGCTGTTATAATACTTTTTATACCAATTATCTTGATACAAGACAAAAACGGGTAATTAAATCGCAAATAATATATAATATTGTTATTCAAAAAAAAAACAGCACAAAACCTTATCAATAAGCACATTAGATAATAAACAAGACATCAGAAATATCATATTGACTAACAACAAAGATAGCCTAAGTAATGATTTATCTGAATATTGCATAATCGTTTATGGAGACAAAGGAATTTATAGAGTCTAAGGAATTTTAAGAAATTAAACTTCAATCAAACAAGCTAACCTAGATAAGACTCTGTACGCCTCACAGCACAGTGCTTTGTACTTAAGATTTTTTGAATTTTAAAAATCCGTACTTAACGACAAGTAAAACATCCGATCTTGAATAATATTGTTCTCTATTCCCCATGCCCAATCTGCACGAATAAAGTAGCCAAATAGTTTTGTTCTCATACCAAACCCATAGCCCGAAACAATAGGAAAATTATCATTATGGATAATAATTGTAACAGGGTTATTCTCGTAGTAATCGTTTTCATAAGCATTGTCTCCACCAAAAGGACTTAATCCGCTCCATGCACTTCCAATATCAAAAAAGCCTATAAATTGAAAGTGTTTTATAAAATCGCTGTTAATAGGTCTTTTATAAATATATGAGAAAATTGGCCATCTAATCTCTGTGTTAAATACCGCAAAGTTTGTCCCATTTCTAATATTTTGTGAGAAACCACGCAAATTTGTAGCAACGGCCTGATAAGCATAATTTACAGTCGGGTCGATGCGAATATTATCATTAAATGTTGGTGTTTTTGCCGAAAGATTAATCCAATTGTCGATACCTCCAAGATAATAAATAAGCTTTGCTTTACCAAAGGAGGCACTTGTGGCAAAACGTACTGCAAAAATAAGGTTTTTATGAATGGGCTTATATAATCTAAGGTCAGCACCTGTTACTAACATATCTGTTTCTTTCTTGTCTAATTGTTTAAATACTTCAGCAAAAACTTTCATTCTAAAACCATCCAAAATATTGGTTGATATTTGTTTAGTATTATCAAAAATATACTCAGCTTTTACACTTGCCCAATAGTCGTATTGGTCTGGTGCTAATAGGCTTTGATAATCGACAGAAAGAAAAGAATTGTGATTTTGCCTCAAATTACCAGTAAATTGAAAAGCATCTACTTGCGAGAGAGGATACCTCATTACATAAAATGCTTCGTGAGTAAATGTTTTAACATACGAATAACCTATAAAATTATTTAGAGCTTGTCGATGTAATATAAGTTGTTTGTTCCAACGTTTTTTTAGATTTTCAAAACTTAGTAAATACTCATTACTATCAAAATTCCCTGCAAATCGAAAGCCCGCAGTAATACGGTAATCTTCAAATAAATCTGAAGTTCCAAGCTTAAAAATAAGATTAAAGCCAGGATTAAAATAAAAAGCCGAACCCGTAAATGCTTGATATGAATTGCTTAAGAATCCATAATCAATTTGTGAAACAAGATAATTCGTGTAAAAAGCTGTCTGATATTTGCCAGTACGCGGCTCTTTAGCTCTTCCGTCAGCTTCAAAGTCATTATCTTCAGTTACTACATCTTCAAGTAATTCTGCCTCAAAAACATAATTGTTAATGTTTATTGGCTGCTCCCGTTTATTAACTGGTAATTTTGATAATGAATCAATTTCTAATTCGGGTGTTGCGACTTTCTTTGCTGTTCTTTGTGCAGCTTTTTCATAGCTTGCTTTGAACATAGTTTTAGAGCTACTGCTAATGGGTATGGGAAGCGTCTCATTATGTAGAAATTCAAACTTGTTCGGATTTTTATATAGAAAAGTATTTGCATCCGAAAACTTTGTCAATCCGAGTTCGCGTATATTGTATGAGTAATTTGTGAGTTGCGACTTATTTAGATAAAACCTGTAATGAGTGGTAGTATCAATAAAACTTATCGCAGAGTCTATATTTGCTGAAAACAAATTATTTATTCCGTTTTCGTCAGATAAAAAAACATAAGAATTGTTTATAAATCCTGGTTGAGTCTCGGAGGATAGTTTCGAGTTTGTTATTTGACTGATTTTTTTTGACGCAATGTCGTAAACAAAAATATCGGTATGCTTTTGTGTTGGAAGGAAATTATTATCTCGGTCGCCTAACTGCTCGGTGTCTCTGTGGCTGCTAAATATAATTTGTTTAGAATTATTAATGAAAATCGGGTTAAAATCGTCGGCGTAATCCCGTGTAATATTAACAAGAGTATTTGCTGCGATATTAAAAATAAATAAATCAGATTGTCCGTTGTTAAAGCCTGCCAGAACTAAACTTAATCCATCATTTGAATAATCAAACGAGTTCATTTTTTCGAGTGCAGTCATTTGAATTTCTTTAATATCTTCTGTTTCAAAATTATAAGTGGTATAATAAATTTCCCCATTTTTTTCAATTACAAAACCTAAGAGTTTTCCTGTTGGATGCCAACGTAATACAGGATAAGTATAATCTATTATCTGGTCTAATTTATGTTCACGTCTAAAAATAGTTTTTGTTTTTCCGCTTTCGATATCTTTGACTTTTATCCAGTATTTTCCAAGTTTGTTTTCGACCCATGCAATTTTGTTAGCATTTTCGGAGAATTGTAATTGATAATATTCTACGTTTCGGCGATTGCGTTTTAATAAGTTTTTGCTCTCGGGTTTTGTAGTTGTAAGGTCGAAGCTCTCATATTGCATTTTGTAATACATATTCCAATTGGCTTGCAACATCGTGAGCGAGCTTCCCAATACATACAAAAACCCACTTTCCATATTTTTTGTAACTCGTGTTAGATAAACAATATTTGGAATAACTTGCGAACTGTAAGTTGATGCAATATAATTCCAAATAGCCATTCCTGCAATTTCGGCATCTTTACCTGTTAGTTGATTAAAATTGTCAAAATCTCCCGATAATATTCCCATTTTTGTCTGCTCATCTATTTTAGTGTCCCAATCTTGAGAAACGTAAGCTATTAATCCTTTAATATACCACTCGGGCATTGTTATTAGAGTGTTATTTGCAATTTTATTTTTTAAATCAAGTCCATAAAGCATTTCGTTAAGGATAATATTGGCAATAGCAGCTTTTACCTGTTGTTCAAGGCTCGCAATATCTCCTTCCACATAAATAAACGCAATATTGTCAACAACTTTTGTGACGCCACCAATATTATATTGAGCATCGCCCGTATTTAAACCAATATTACTTTGTCTAAAATCCGAAAGGTTTTGATATATCACAAAAACAATCCTTTGATTTAATTGATGCTCGAAAAATGTTTCTGTTTCAATTAGGTAATTATTGGCAATTGTAGCTATTTCGAGAGCAATATCTTTACTCCCTGCATAAAAATAAGTGTCGAATTTTTGATATCTAAAGTAAAACCAGTCAAATTCATCATATTGCACACGATTTTTACCGAACTTCATTTGATGCCCGTTATAAAACTGTGCCGATGCAGAAACAGACAGAATAAATCCTGCAAAAACCACCAATATTTTTATGAATTTACTCAAAACTTTTCTTTAAAAATAAAGCTGCAAATTACTAAAACTTGTAAACAGAGCAAAATATTTTTTATCTACATGCGTAATTTAACGATATTCCAAACTTTATTTCTATTTTTGTTTTAATTAATCAAAATGATGGGACATGAAAAACTTAAAAATTGTTTTAGTGATTATGTTATTTTTCTCTGTTTCGCTGCAAGCACAAGAGACAACAGAAAAAGCAGAAAATGTTAAAACTGGGTGGAACTTTGGTCTATTACCAGTTGTGTCGTACAATTCTGACCTCGGTTTCCAATATGGAGTGCTAACCAATTTCTATAATTATGGTGATGGGTCGAATTTTCCAAAATACAACCATTCTCTTTATGCAGAAGTTAGCCGTTACACCAAAGGTTCTGGTATTTATCGGGTTTTTTATGACTCCGAATTTTTAGTTCCTAAAATTAGATTGACGGCAGATTTATCTTATTTGCCCGATCAAGCTTTAGATTTTTATGGTTTTAATGGATATGATGCGGTTTATGATTCTGATTTTAGCGATGATGAATCTTTATATTACAAAACAAGAATGTTTTACAAGCATAAAAGAAATATTTTGCGTTTTAAACTCGATTTTCAGGGCAAAACTCCAGTAAAAAATCTTAACTGGGCTGTTGGCTATAATTTTATGGATATTCAGATTGGAGCTGTGCCTATTGATAAATTAAACAAGGGTAAAGATTCTGTCGATATGCTTCCTATTGTAAATAGTTTGTATGATAATTATATTGAATGGGGAATAATAAAACCCGAGGAGGCGACAGGAGCAATGCACAATAGCCTTAAACTTGGTTTGGTTTATGACACTCGTGATAATGAACCTTGTCCGATGAAAGGTCTTTGGTCTGAGTTGGTGTTGTTTAATAGTTTTAGCTCAGATTTTACATTTGGAAAATTAGCAGCAACACATCGTCAATATTTTACAATAGTCGATAAACAGTTGTCATTTGCATATCGCATTGGTTATCAGGGGATTGTTTACGGTGATGCTCCGTTTTATTTATTACCATATATGATTTATTCTTACATGCCGTCGTCAACTGTAGATGGATTAGGAGGAAGCAAATCGGTAAGAGGTATGATAAGAAATAGAACAGTTGGCAAAGGAAACGCTTTTGCAAATTTTGAATTTAGATACAAATTTGTAAGATTCCGCTTTATTAATCAAAACTGGTATGCTGCATTAAATCCTTTTCTAGATGCCGGAATGGTTGTGCAAAAAATAGATATAGATAAATCAGGAATTCCGAACGATGTATTTCAGGCACAATATTTTGCTACTAATACAGAAACTGTTCATTTAACTTACGGTTGTGGACTGCATTTAGCGATGAACGAAAATTTTGTTATTGCAGCAGATATTGGATTACCTGCTAAAGCTGCCGATGGTAAAATGGGGGTTTATATTGGAATGAATTGGTTGTTTTAAAACTGTTTTCGGTTTTCTGTTTGATTGCCATGCGGTTTTAACCCGTGCTATGCAGTGAACCAGGCGAACTGAATAAGTTAATTCGCTTTATTCTCAGCTTAAAAAATATTTTACCGCAAAAATTTGTTTTATTAGAAAAAAATCTTACAAAACAGTATTATCCAAATAAAAGCCGTATCTTTGCACAACCTTTCGATATCTTAATCGAGAGTAAAAAAAACGTATCAAATGATAAATACATTAAAAATTGGTAATCTAGAAATAAAGATACCGATTATTCAGGGTGGCATGGGAGTTGGGATTTCATTATCTGGGATGGCTTCGGCTGTTGCAAATCAAGGAGGTGTTGGAGTAATTGCGAGTGCAGGTTTAGGAATGCTTTACCGACAAGCTGGAGCAGATTTTCTTGAAAATAGCATTACTGGATTAAAAGAAGAATTACGCAAAGCCCGCGAAAAAACGCAAGGAATTATTGGCATAAATGTTATGGTTGCAATGTCTAACTTTACGGATATGGTAAAAACCGCCATAGCAGAAAAAGCTGATATTATTTTCAGTGGTGGTGGATTACCCCTAAATTTACCTTCATTTTTGACAAAAGAAAGCACCACAAAATTAGTTCCGATTGTTTCTTCAGCACGAGCAGCAAAACTCATTTGCGAAAAATGGAAGCATGATTTTAACTATCTTCCAGATGCAATTGTTGTTGAAGGTCCAAAAGCAGGAGGTCATTTAGGATTTAAAGCTAATCAAATTACTGACGACACTTATTCGCTTGAACATCTAATACCAGAGGTTGTAGCAGTTGTAAAAAACTTTGAAAATATTTACAATGTTAAAATACCTGTTATTGCTGCTGGTGGAGTTTACACTGGGCAAAACATATCCGATTTTATTGACTTAGGAGCTTCTGGTGTTCAAATGGGAACAAGATTTGTTACAACAACAGAGTGTGATGCCTCCGAAGCTTTTAAACAAAGTTACATAGATGCTAATTCCGAAGATATTCAAATAATACATAGTCCAGTTGGAATGCCAGGACGTGCAATCTCAAATGGCTTTCTCGATAAAGTAAAACTTGGGCAAAAAATACCAATCCGATGTCCTTTTAAATGCATAAGAACATGCGACATATCTTCAAGCCCATATTGCATTATTTCGGCTCTTTACAGTGCTTTTAAAGGCAAATTTAATAATGGATATGCTTTTGCTGGAACCAATGCTTATCTCGCTAATAGGATAATATCTGTTAAAGAAACTTTTGAAACAATTTTGGAAGAATACACAAATAGAAAATAATTTTCATTGCTATTTATTAGCTACAAAAATCCATATTGTATTAAACATAAATATGCTAATTTGGTTTTACTAAAAAAACGAACCGAAATGTCACAAAAAGATAAAACAACCGACCAACTTGATAACATAAAAGATTCGCCGAAAAGAGAACATAAGTTTTTAAAATTCCTGTGGAAGCATAAGTATTATGTAGGTTTAATACTAATAATAATTACAATATTCAGAACAACTGACCTAAGAAAGGTAGTTTTTTTATAATAGTATGATAAAT
>CAYNKH010000053.1:0-17971 GCA_964397745.1 uncultured Bacteroidales bacterium
ATTTATTTACTGACGTTTACATTACCTTAATAGCAGGAATAGGATTTGATTTATTTTTGTTAGTAATGTAAAGTCAAAATTCTACCACAAATTTAAGCCTAATCTTCAGAATTTTTCATCAATCTGCACTTTAAAACTATACCGAACTCAGGTTTAAAATCAAGGGATTACTGATTTGCGAATAGATTAGGAGTTCTGAAATCACAAACCGAAAAAACACTATAAAATTTGTCGTCGAATTAGGGTTTGTCAAATAATAAAGTACGCAGAATTGATGAAGCTATTTGTTGTTTTTTGAGACGCTAAATTTAACTAATAGCTATCTCACTTTGGCCAACAGGAGCAATCTGTTTAAACATGACTAAAAAAAATTTGCTTTTATTAATGCTTTAATACTTTATAATTTTCATACTGCCCAAAATTAAACCCGAAATTCTCAAAAAACTTTTTTATCTTATCTCTAAACTTCATTTTATTACAAGACAAATCGTAATCAAATTTCCAATTTGTCTTGGCAACACGCTCATGCATAACCTCTGGATGCGTACCATCAAAGCTTTTTAAAACATCAATTTCGGAATAATCAAATTCATCAGCTTTGCGGACATTTTTCTCAATCCAATCATCATCGTGCCAAAGTTTATTAAATTCCTCCTGTTTTTTTTGCATCGCCGCAGGGTCTTTAACCCAACCATAATGATAAACAAAAGCATCTATCGGTTTTACACGTAAGATTTGATTATTATTTTTTCTAAATCCTTGAGCGTCCCGAAATGAATAAAAACTTTTATTATTGCGAATAATTCTAATCTCGTTACGATACCATCTATAGGATTCACCAACATAATCGTAAGAACCATAAAAGTGTAAATACTTAAATAACAATCCGTCAACTCGTTTGTCGTGCAGATGTTTTTGCATTGACTCTCGTATTGTCTCAATATACTTTTCATGTATTACTTCATCTCCTTGGATATAGAAACACCAATCATAATCATCTGTAATAGCCTGAAAAGCCTTATCTGTTTCTACTGCAAGCACTTTGCCGCCAACTCTTAAGCTATCATCCCAAAAAGTTTCGACTATTTTTATTTTGTTGGGTGCTATGTTTTTAATTAAGTCCAAAGTTTCATCTTCAGAATTACCTACAGCAACCACTATCTGATCACATAAGGGCAAAATAGACAATATAGCCTCCTTTACAGGATAATCAAATTTTATGGCGTTTCGAATAAATGTAAATCCGCATACTTTCATCACAAGTTCAATCAAATTAAATAAACAATTCTTTTAGACACAAATCTAATACATTTTTTAATTTATCTATATCATAAGGATAGTTCCAACTATCATCTAATTTAACATTCTCTAATTCCAATTCGGCTATTTTATCCTGTTCGCAGGCGACAAATCCGAATTTAGACTCGAATAGTTTTGCTAGATATTCTTGTTCGGGCTGCCCTGGTGTTGGCACAAGCACTGCCTTACGTTGACATGCTGCCAAATCCATTAAACTTGAATATCCACTGCGACAAATTATTAAAGAGGCGGTTTTTATAAGTTGAAACAACACAATATCGGTCGGATTATTATAAACTTGGATATTATTTGAAAACTCGTTGGCGACTGGTATTTCATTAACCACTCCCCTAACAATTGCTACAGATTTATCTGTAAACTCGAATTTTTTCAATATAATTTGTTCAAATTGAGAACGCTGTGGCTCTGGACCTGAAAATAATATTAAAACATCAGTTTCATTCGCATCAATTGGGTCAGGAATAAATTTCAATTTAGCAAATCTTGATAATACACCCACAAATAAATTTTTATTATTTTGCTCGGCACGTGATAAAATTCCAGCAAGCGACAAAGCTCCATGCGTATCAGGAATAAGACAGTAATCAAACCTTAAAAGCATTTTGTGATGTGCAAATCTAACTAATCGTCCTGACAAAGACTTTGGCTTTCGAGTTAAAACATTGTATTGATGCGTGATATAAATGGACAAAATCTTTTTTGAATATAATCCTGGGCGATTATCGGAAATCACAACATCGAAATTATATTTTTTGCAAAGTTTCTTCAAAGCCCTTCTGTCTCGCAATATGCCTTTTATAAATCCATAAAAACTAAATGCAAAACCAGGTCCGATTGCTTGCTTTTTTCCATAACGAATAAGCGGTGAATTAATTAGCAAGAACATCGACTCATCAAAATAGGCTTTAAGATAATCAACAGAACTGCCACTACCACCAATTTTCAAATCATAACCAAGTTCCATCAACTCACGGGTAACTGGGATAATCCTGCTTGCATGTCCAAGCCCCCAATTTAGTGGGCTAATTAATATTTTCTTTGGCTTTTTCAAATCAATCTTTTAACGACAGAATCATCTGTCAATTTAAAATTCTTTATATCAACACCTTCAATTAATATCACTCCAGGTTTTTTACCAATCTCAAAGCTACCATAATTATCATCACATTTTAATGCTTTTGCACCATTTAGAGTTGCCGCTTGCAATAATTCGGCAAGTTTTAAAAAATCATAATTCTTGGCGAGCGTTTTAATTTCGCTAAGGATACAAAGATTATTGTTAGAAACTATCGAATCTGTCCCAATAATAAACTCATTTGCTATTGATTTAACAAAATTCTTATCGGGCAAATGTCCCGAAATAATCATATTTGAGTTTGGACACAAACAATATCTGAAATTTTCGCCTGCCACAAACCTGTTTTTTAACATAAGATTATGCACAAGAATAAGCTGCGAAGAGTTTAAACCTTTCAATATTTCAACAATTTGGTCTATATCGCACACCAATGGTTTAAACTCTGCAAATATAGATTTCATCATATAAAACAAACTCCCCGACTGATTGCTAAACAATTCAAGCTCTTCGGGAGATTCCATAAAGTGAATGCTAAGTACCTCCTCTTCCCTATTACTTACAAGTTTAAACAGTTTATCAGAAACCGAGTACAATGAGTGTAAGCTTAATCTGGCGGTAAGTCCATTATTTTTGAAAGTTTGTAATATGTTTTCTCCACGTCTGTATTGTGCTAAACTTGTATTATTATCTAATCCGCTAAGTTCAACAAATGTGTGATATTTAATTTTAGATTTCTGTTTAATATTGCAAGATATATCCGTATTTGA
This sequence comes from uncultured Bacteroidales bacterium, assembly GCA_964397745.1. Taxonomy (GTDB): domain Bacteria; phylum Bacteroidota; class Bacteroidia; order Bacteroidales; family ML635J-15; genus Bact-19. The sequence goes on from CAYNKH010000053.1 coordinate 3,166, forward strand.
GACATCACCTACAAGCGATATCCCATTTTCAAACATAATTCTATCAAAAAGTTTAATTTTTTTTAGATTTGGCTTAGTTTCTCGGTTAGCAATAACATGATTAATAAACTTCGCAAGACTTTTCTCTTTGCCATTGTATGGAGCGTTACCTGAGAGTTCAAGATGACAATGTGAATTTACAAATCCTGGACATAATATTCCGTTATAAAACGATAGTCCATGTTTTTCGATTAATGCTTCGCCCTCATTTGACAAATAACATATAGTTCCGTTCTCATCAGTACTGATGTAAGCGTTTTTTATAAATTCTTGTCCGTCAAAAATAAGATTAGCAGCAAAGTGAGGCATTTAATTGTATATTTCTCCTTTCTGGATATTAAAACGTTCGATTACCCTGTCGTAAATAGCATTGAGGGAATCGAGTTTATTATGGGCATAAAACAATAAAGTTTGTTCAAAATCATCCTTTGAATAAGCATATTTATCATAAATACTTTGATACACTAAGCTGTCGATGGCAGTATTATCTTTCGTTTTCATTATTTTGGATGTAATAATTGCATCAGCCAAATGAATATCAAAAATCATAAGTTCAAGTGTATCAGCAGAAATAATCTCTTTACCCTCTTGAGCCAGATTATTAGATTCCTGATTACAAGCATAAAACAAACTAGCAAATATTATTATCGGCAACAAAATTTTATATTTTATCATTTAGCAAGCTCTTTAATTTTTTTATACAAATCTGATGCAAAAACGAAATTGTTTAGTTCTTTATTGTCAGAATAGAAAATATCATCTCGTCCACCTTCCCACCATTTTTGACCTTCGTGAATAAAGAATATATGATCAGCAATTTCTATGACAGAGTTCATATCATGAGTATTTACAATGGTTGTAGTATTATATTCTGCGGTAATTTCCTTAATCAGCCTATCAATTAAAATAGCAGTTTGAGGGTCTAATCCGGAATTTGGTTCGTCACAAAATAAATATTTTGGGTTTAGAACAATAGCTCGTGCAATTGAGACCCTTTTTTGCATACCGCCACTAATTTCGGCTGGAAATAATTTATTAGAGCTACTCATATTTACTCTTTCAAGACAAAAATTAACTCGTTTTTGCTTTTCAGCCTTAGTCATATTAGTAAAAAGGTCTAATGGGAATCTAATATTATCCTCTATAGTTGATGAGGTAAATAAAGCCCCCCCCTGAAAGACCATACCTATTTCTTCTCTTATTTGGCGTTTAAATTTCATGTTTGCTTTAGTAAACTCACGTTTATCAAAGAATATTTCGCCTTCTTCGGGTGTATGCAAACCAATTACCGATTTTAATAAGACAGTTTTACCAGAACCACTTTTACCAATTACCATACTTACATTACCGGGTACAAAATCGGCACTCACATCTTTAAGGACGTGATTGTTACTAAAGCTCTTCGATATGTTTTTTACTTCTATCATGTCAATAACAACTGTGTAAGGATTAAATTAAAGAGCAATATCAAAATAATACTATACACAACTGCTTTTGTACTGCTTTTACCGACTTCAAGTGCTCCGCCATAAGTATAATATCCATAAAAAGATGACACGGATGTAATAATTAAAGAAAACACACAAATTTTAATCAAGGAATACGTTACATAAAAAGGCACAAAAGCATAATTAAGTCCATATAAATAGTCGTAAACCATAACGGTATCAGTAAAATATGCGACAGCATAACCTCCAAATATTCCCAGTATTATACTTAAAATATTTAGGATCGGGAAAGTAAGAAAAGCTGCAATCATTTTAGGTAAAATAAGGTATCCTGCACTATTAATGCCCATAATTTCAAGTGCATCTATTTGCTCAGTAATTCTCATAGTACCAATTTCAGATGCTATATTAGAGCCCACTTTACCAGCCAAGATAAGACAAATAATAGTACTAGAAAATTCAAGTATCATAGTATCTCTGGCACTCAAACCTATAAGATATTGGGGGATATATGGTGCTTCAAAATTTATTGCAACTTGTAAAGTAAGGACAGCTCCCATAAAAATTGAAACAATAGCCACAATCCACAAAGAATCTACCCCAATTTGTTCAATTTCACTCAAAACTCTTTTAAAAAAGATAGAGGGGCGAACGGGTTTTGTAAATACATTTCCCATGAGCACAAAATATTTTCCAATAACTGCAAACATCTTCATTTGGAATAAATTAATAAACAAATTTAACCAACTAAGTTGTAAAAGAAAAATAATATTGCTATTTTGTCATTTAAATCAAAAAATAATTTAAAATGCATAAATCAAATTATTGTATAATAATGGCTGGAGGAGTAGGAAGTCGTTTTTGGCCAGTTAGTCGCTCCAATATGCCCAAACAGTTTATCGATATCTTAGGCACTGGACAAAGCCTTATACAACAGACATTTAACCGGTTTTCAAAAATCATCGATCCAAAAAACATTTATGTGGTAACAAATGAAGAATATATCGAATTAGTTACTGCTCAACTTCCCGAAATTCCGCTTGAGAATATTTTAGGTGAACCCATGCGCAGAAATACAGCACCATGTATATTGTATGCAAACATAAAAATTGGTTTACGAGACGAAAACGCAAATATTGTAGTAACTCCCGCCGACCATCTAATCATTAATGAAAATGAGTTTTTAGAAAACATTGAAGACGGACTGAGATTTATTATGCCGAACAATAGTCTGCTAACTTTCGGAATAACTCCAGATCGCCCAGCAACTGGCTATGGATACATACAATTAGAGGAAAACAAGAAGAACGCAAGATTTGTTCCTATTAAAACCTTTACAGAAAAACCACATCTTGAACTTGCGAAGTTTTTTCTCAAAAGTGGAGATTTTCTTTGGAATTCGGGTATATTTTTATGGAAACATAATGCCATTGACGATGCCTTTTCTAAACATTTGCCAGGACTTTATAATCTTTTTATGGAGCATAAAGAAGCGTTTGGCACTTACGAAGAAAAAACTGTTGTGAACAGAATATATTCCGCTGCAAAAAGCATTTCGATAGATTTTGGTGTAATGGAAAAAGCAAAGAATGTATTTGTTTTACAAACAAATTTTGGGTGGTCTGATTTAGGTACTTGGAACTCGCTATATACATTACAAGAAAAAGACTCTGATCAAAACGTAATTGTTGGAAAAAACACATTACTAGACCAATCGACTGGAAATTACATTTACACAAACTCGCACGATAAAGTAGTCTTACTAAGAGATCTTGAAGATTACATTGTAGTTGATACAGAGGAAGCTTTACTTATCTGCAAACGGGAAAATGAACAAGAAATATCTGATTTACTAAACGAAGCTAAGCTTAAATTTGGAGATAAAATTAAATAAAAAAAGGGGAGCTAACGCTCCCCTTTTTTATTATAAAGATTTTTTTAATATTCCCATTGATCGTGTTCAAACTTAAATAATTCAGCCTGAATTCTTTCTCCTTCACGAATTGCATCAATACCCAAGAGGTAATCGGCAATAAGCCTATTGTCATAAACATTTGTTTCTGCAACAATATAGCTTGTGAATTTTCTTTTAAAGAATATGTCATCAAAAGTTTTACGTTCGGCATCATTAAAAGTATTAAATACTTCATATTTCGCAAATAAGGGTCTATAGTCTGGGAAATAAATCCAGAAAGGCCATATACGCTGATCACCGTACCAACCATCAGGGGACATCGCAATAATTCTAACATCCATTAAAGATCTTTGTTTGTCAAAAACCCACTCTTCCCATATCCAAAGTTTATCCATAATACGCGTATCTTCAAGGGTCGAAGGAATTCTAACGTCAATAATATTTCCGTCTATATCCTGCTCTTGAATTGTTTCATAATATGACAACAACTCATCACGAACAGGATCATCATTCTCAATTGGGATACGATGCCAGTTAGTAATATCACTTGGATTTAATTTATAAACTGGGTATCTCAAATCGTAGATAATAGTATCTTCGATTAGTGCTCCAGTATGCATTTCGTACTGCTCACCAAGTATTCCGATATTATTAATAAGATACAACAAGTTAACACGGCTTCTTTGAGGTTGTACTCCTATGCCAGCAGGATAAGTCATCCTAGTGATAGGAAAATACAATGAGTGATTTTGTTTTTCACGCATTTCGATAACTCTCAGAATTTTCTTTGAGTACATCGCATCAGCCTCTCTAATATTTTGATAAGGGACAAAAGTCCTTTTTACCGTATTCTCTCTCATATATGCACCATCGAGTACTTGTGCAGTAGCACTGCCACAAAGTGCAAGGAGTACTACAATCGGGAAAAATTTTGTGAGCATTTTCATAATATATTTACTTTAAGATTACTGTTACACCATTAGTTTGTCTTGTTCCAGAAGGTCCGTTATAGAAAATATTTGAGAAACTAACTTGTGAACCAGTTCCCATTTTAGAAATCTCCGCCAATACACCTGAAGAAAACTGTGAACCAGTTACGGTTACTTTGTTAGTTACCCCACGAACAGTATAGAAAAAGTCATATTTAGCAACCGTATAAGAAACTCCTTCGAAAGGGAAAAAGTCGCTTTCTAGTTTTGCACTAAGATATGGATTACGATTAAGTGCAGCTTTAGGCAATTCGGCACCATCTTTATATGCACCAGCCACAAGAATAGTAGGTGGTGGTACGTTAAGAATATTAAATGGAGCAGAACCAAGAGTTCTTCCACCTTCAGGGGTTCTTACCGAAACCGTAACATTAACTTGTTTAGCAGTAACACTTTGCGGTACAGTAACGATGTACCCTTTTCCAGTAGCTCGAATCGAAGCTCCACCACTAATACTTACACTAACACTTTCTTTAGGATATCCAGATACTGCGACTTCGACAGGGTTTTCTAGCCCTCTATAAAACACATTACATTTAGATGCTGACACAGTAAAGCCTGCATCACCAACAACATAATTAGCCTCATAAGGTAGCCACATATCACCACGATTTGATTTATAATGCACTAATCCCCCATAAGTAAAGTCACCAACTCCACCACAAGCAGTCAAATACTGTCCTTTACCACTTTCATTAAGAGGTAAAGTATCATATTGAGCACCTTGACGTAGTCTATACTGCACCTCACCGTTAACAACAGTTGAGTCGTAGAAAGGAGCATCATAAGTTAAATAAATCGTTGGTCTCATAGTTGTATCACGAGCCCCAAGGAATACATTCGAGGAATATTCTCCTCCACGTACGACAAAACTTTTAGGTGCAGACACTAATCCCTCTAAAGCAGTAATACGAATATCTAGTCCCTCTAATTTTGCAATCATAAATTCTAGCACATCAGCTTCAGCATTTCTCACGTCCGCCTGCACTTTAGACAATAATGCCAGTGTACCAATCATAGGCATACCACGACACAAAGTTTCTTGCCAACTCCAAGGTTCGTCTGGGTTATCCGAATCTTTTAATTCTAGTGTTTTATTAAGACTTTTATATACACTACTTGATGTATCTTCTGCTATATCCAATAACACTGCTCGATAATCTTCTATTCCCTTTCTCAAACTATCTCCAAGCATTGGACCACCTTGTCCTACTAGGACAATAACGGCGGCATGTAAGTCATCCTTTTTCTTAATTGGGTCATCAAGAGTAGCCTCAGCTCCTTGACTTTCCTGTATTATCAAAAGCTTAATACGGTCAATCTCAGTAAATAATTTATTTGACATCGACTCTATATCATGAGCCTGTTTTGCTAATGCACTATATTTTCCTGGTTGCTCAGCTACTTTTGCATCAATTCTAGCATAAAGCGACTGTGTTTTCGCAGAAAAATTGATAGTGGTTTTTTTGATGCTATCGTCAATTTTAACAAAAGCTTCCACTATCTCAGCAGACACGTTAAGTGCCAAAAGTGCAGTATAAAACAGGTACATCATTCCTATCATTTTCTGCCTCGGGGTTTCCGGGCAATTTCCTCCAGCCATATACTTTAATTTTTATAATTAAACATACTTTAACAACTCATAATTACTAGTCCTGCTTAAAATTCATCGCAGAAAGCATATTACCATAAACGGTATTCATCGCAGAAAGATTATGGCTTAATTTACTAATCTCTTCGCGATAACGTTTAGTATCTTCTGCAGATTGTTTTAAGTTAGCTAATATTTCATCTAAACCGCTATACAAAGTTTTTGTAGCTTCCATTTGCTGATTTGTTCCTTGCAATTGAAGTTCATAAACTGCATTTAATGCGGTTAGATTTTTATTCATAATACCTAGTTGCTCATTATATGTTTGCCCACCTTCGTTAGAAATAGACAATTCTTTATTCATAGAATCAGTCAATCTATTATAAGCAGTAGAAAGATTTTCACCAGATGTACTCACAAGATTTGCAGATTTTTCATAAGAACTTGCTAGATTATCAGCTTGTGTACTTAATTTACTGGCTGAACTTCCATAAACATCAGCAAACTGCGAAACTTTTTCAGATGCTTTTTCAAAATTAGCCACATAATTATTAGTAGCGACAGTTGCATCAGAGACATCATGTAATTTTTCTGTAGTAGTGTTAAGGTGTTTAAGCCCATTTCCTAATTTCTCAAACAATTCGGGTGTTATCTCTGCATTTTCAATCATTGCATCAAATTTCTCTAATGCTGATTTTTTACTGCTAACAGCAGCTTTTTTATCAGAAATATTCAAATCATCTCCTACTCCAGCAAGTTCTGGATAAACCAAACTCCAGTCCACTTCTTCGTGTGGTGGTTCAAATGCTGAAAGGAAAAAGATAAATGCTTCGGTTAATAGACCTACAATCAACATTGGTCCGGCTCCAGGATAGTGCTGAATTTTGAACAACGCACCTACCATAACAATTGCAGCCCCCCATCCATAAATCAAAGCCATAAACTTTTTGTACTTCTTACTCGTTGTAAATTCGCTTAAATTCATAATCGTGTCAGTTTTTAATTAATACTCCTTTTATTTATACTCAAATTTTTTATATCTATAATAATACTAATATACTTGTGAATACGATGTTCCATCGGCTCTATGTCTTCCAAGATAAGGTCTAACACATCTAAAACCTATGTAACTTTTTGCTGAATCCTGAAACTCATAAGTTCTAGATCCATTTTGCATATAATAAGCGACATCTTTCCATGATCCCCCTCTAATAACTTTACGTTTTTTTGCTGGAGGGTCATCTGGATGTGCATAGTACTGATAGTCAGGATTTAAGTCGTGAGTAAAGCTATAAGCAGACTCATCAAAAGCATTACTTGTCCACTCTGCGACATTGCCAGCCATATCATATAATCCCCATTCGTTTGGGTCATAAGTTGCTACCATAAGCGTTTGGACACCACCATCGTCATAATAATTACCTCTCATGGGTTTAAAGTTGGCGATAAAGCAACCTTGGTAATTACGTGTATATAATCCTCCCCACGGATACATAGACAAATCCAACCCACCTCGAGAGGCGTATTCCCATTCTGACTCTGTTGGTAATCTATACTCATTTAAGTAATAATCATTTGTGGTTCTTTGATATGCATTTTTCAACATGCTTCTCCACATACAAAAAGCATTTGCTTGCTTCCAATTAACACCAACAACTGGATAATAATCGTAAGCAGGATGCCAAAAATACATTTTTGTCATTGGTTCATTATAAGAATAAGTAAAATCACTTATCCAACATAATGTATCGGGATAAATATGGACTTTTTCGTGCATATAATAACTATATCTACCACCATACCTACCGGCATCATTTCGTCCGTCATAATTTTTAATTTCGCGATCACCAAAATCTTCCCACGGTTCATCTTCGTCCATTTTCTCACGGTCTTTAATCTCTCCCTCATATTGTCCAGTTTCTGGATTAAAATGACGACCAATTCTCAAACCATGATCACCTTCACGTGTAAATGTACGAACGATATCTTGATCAACCCCATCTGTGCCAGGTTTAAAAGTATGTTTCTGAGCTGCTTGTTTTACATCTACCCAAAAGTAATCATAATACAAGGCATCGGTATTTAAGTCAATATTACGCATAAAATGGTACAGTTCAGCAGGAGGTAAAACATACAGAGTTTGATTAAAGTTATCAGGAATTTCATTTTTAATCAAAATACCTCTAATTTCGAGGTCGAGATAATCTAATGGTCCACTCCAATCAAGGAAATTAGTATTATCATAATCATCAAAATCGAACTCTCCATTTTCGTACATGTTTGTAATAAAATTGGTTTCCATTTCAGTCACATCCGTATCATCGATAATAAAATCGATAGCCTGATAGGAGACTCTAGTATTGATATCCCCAAAATCGACTGAGTTTTTGGTTTCTTTCCCTAGAACCGTAAGAGCCAAGGAATCTCTCACCCATGCCACAAATTGCCTGTACTCTGAATTTGTGATCTCAGTTTCATCCATCCAAAACCCTTGGATAGTTACAGTTTTTGATTGAGCTGTCATAGAATAAGGGACATCTTGATCACTTGGACCCATTTGATAAGTACCAGGTGGGACAAACAACATTCCGTAAGGATCTGGAGTGTACCACAGCTTTCTGTCGATTCCCGTCAATTCGCCACTGCCATAGTATCCACAACTACTAAGCAGGACAATCATTATTCCGCTGATGATGAGTAATTTTCTCATAATTTATAATTATTTAGTAAGCGTCTTTTTATACGTCTAATTAAACATTTTGTTACAATCTCCTAACACTACGATAACGTCCTGGGGTCGAAGGCCCTCCAACGTTAAAGCAATACCTAAGCAATATCTCATGTGAGCCAGAGTTAAATGATCCTACTTTCGAGAGTACAATATCATAACTGTAGCCAAAGCTAATACCATTAACTAAATGAAGTCCGACCATTGGCACAATAGCATCTGTATGGCGATAAGAAACCCCTCCCCAGAATTTTTTCTCATACAATAGTTTTGCATTAAATTGTATGTCCAATGTGCTTAAATCAGACTGCAGCATACCACTTCCAATAACATCAAAAGATGGATTAGGAAGGGAATAGCTATAACCTCCACTAAGATATAAGTGTCTTACAAGTTTACTTGGACTTTCGATGTCGTAATTCAAAGTTGGGTTTGTTATGTGAGTTGCAGATAATCCAACCCAATAATCTTGTGCATTGTATGTTACTCCAATGTTTGCATCAAAGGCCGTAACATTTTCCATATGAGGGATTGCAGGGTCTCCATAAACAGTTCCTCCATTTATAGACTCCCAAGTTTTCCAATCGCCATCGATTGAATGGTTAAAAACGCCTAAACCTAACCCCATTCCAAGTACTCCGTCTGCCAATTCTAATCTGTATGCGTAGTTAATCATAATATTAAGGTTATTAGCAAATCCTATCTGGTCTTCAAGAATTGACAACCCAATTCCGCTGCTAATTGCATTTATTGGCATATCAAAAGTAAAAACAGTAGTTACAGGACGTCCTTCCTCCCAACCAACCCATTGTTGACGATGCAAACTATTAACACACAAAGCATCATTTGAACCTGCTGCACCAGGATTATAAACATTTTGCACATATTCAAACAAACTATAATGTGAGTCAATTTGCGCCAAAGAATATTTTACAAATATTCCGGTAAAAACGATAATCAGTAGTATTATTCTCCTCATATTAAATTTCAGTTTTTCGCTTTCAATACTTAACTCTCAATTTTCAATTTGTAAATAAAACACATTTTTTTTTATTTACCAAACTTTATCAACATTTTTTTGTTAATAACCTTATGTTTTGTTAATAACTATTAAAAAAAACCTTGATAAAATTCAAATGCCGAAAGTTACATTAATTTTTTTAAATATCACAAATTAATTCTAAATTTTATCATATTTCATATTTCAATAACGCAAATATAAAAACAATATTATATTGTCAAGTCTTTTTTAGTGACAATTATCATGTTCATCACAATCATAAACGGACAAATGTTTTACTAATCGACTTTATTTTCCAGTTTTACTATTCTTTTTTTCAATAATTTGTTTACACTCTTCTACTGTAATTATCTCAGGGTCAAGACTTTTAGGGATCCTATAATTTTTCTTTTCAAAAGAGATGTAGGGTCCATATCGTCCTTTCAATATTTTGAGACCTGGAATTTCTTCAAATGTTCTTGAAAAGGCTTCTTTTACAGACTTTTTCTTCTCCTCAATAATTTCGATTGCTCTTTCGAGGGTAATCTCATACGGATCATCAGTTTTTGAAAGAGAGTAAAACGCACTATTATTGCGTACATAAGGGCCATATTTACCAAGAGCTACAACTACCTCATCATCTAAATAATTTCCTAATGTTCGTGGTAGTTTAAAAAGATCTAAAACTTCTTCAAGCGTAATACTTTCAATATTTTGATTTTTCCTTAAGCCTGCATACTTTGGTTTTTCAGCACCTTCGACTGAAGCATAGGGTCCATATTTTCCAATTTTTAGAATTATAGGTAATCCTAAATCTGGGTGTATTCCAAGCTCCCGTTCCCATTTAGTATTTTCTTTTTCTTTTAGAGAGGCATCGACTTTAGCATTAAAATCGCCGTAAAAATTTTTAATCATATCGTTCCAAACAAGTTTTCCTTCAGCAATCTCATCGAACTTTTGTTCAATTTGTGCAGTAAAATTATAATCGAGAATTTCTTCAAAATGTCCACATAAATAATCAGTAACGACAACCCCCATAGATGTAGGGAATAATTTATTTGACTCACCACCAAATTTGTCACTCAATATTTTTTCAGATATATCCCCATTTTTATACACAATCTGTTCTATATTTCGAGTTTTTGGGGGTCTTGATTCTTTTACGACATAATCTCGTTGTTGAATTGTTGAAATTGTTGGGGCATACGTAGATGGTCGTCCAATCCCCAATTCCTCCATTTTTTTCACGAGACTAGCCTCGGTAAATCTATAGGGCGGTTGGTCGTATTTCTCAGTAGCTTCAATTCTATCTACAATTACAGGCGTATCTTTAGTTACATTAGGCAACACAGACTGTTTTTCATCTATGGTTTCATCATCAGATGATTCGATATACAGTTTTAAAAATCCATCGAAGCTAACAATTTCGCCAGTGGCAGTAAACTCATATTTAGAATTATTGTTACCGCTTATAACAATAATTGTTCTTTCAATTTTCGCATCTGACATTTGAGATGCAACAGTACGCTTCCAAATTAGATCATATAATCGTTGCTCTTGCTTACCTAATTGAGTAACTTCGTTCTCTACATAAGTTGGGCGTATAGCTTCGTGTGCTTCTTGAGCGCCTTTCGACTTTGTAGCAAACTGTCTCACTTTTGAATATTCTTCACCAAACTTATCGACAACAGCTTTTTTAATTGAGTTAATTGCTAATCCAGAAAGACTAACAGAATCTGTTCTCATATATGTTATATGCCCATTTTCATATAGTCCCTGAGCAAATTTCATTGTTTGAGCTACCGACATCCCAAGTTTCCTGCCAGCTTCTTGCTGCAGAGTTGATGTTGTAAATGGAGGTGCTGGCGATTTTTTACCAGGTTTTTTAATTACATCGGCTACATTAAAATCTACACCCTTAATAGTTTCTAAGAACTCACGAGCATCTTTGCTTGTTTTGAACTTTTTATTTAACTCAGCTCTAACAATCACACCAGTAATATTAAAGAAGCCAAAGACTTTATATTCAGATTTAGTTTTGAATGCCGTTACTTCGCGTTCTCTTTCTACAACAAGTTTAACGGCTACCGATTGAACTCGCCCTGCCGATAGTGATGGTTTTATCTTTTTCCACAACAGCGGAGAAAGACTAAATCCTACAATTCGGTCTAATATTCTACGTGCCTGCTGAGCATTAACAAGATTAAAGTCGATTCCACGTGGATTTTCTATTGCTTTCTGGATTGCTGTTTTGGTGATTTCATGAAATACAATACGTTTATAGTTACCTTCTTTAAGCTTTAACACCTCGCTTAGATGCCACGATATTGCTTCTCCTTCGCGATCTTCATCAGAGGCCAACCAAACCGTTTGTACTTGTGACGCTATTTTTTTAAGTTCAGCTACAACCTTTTTCTTATCCACGGGTATCTCGTACACTGGCTCAAAATCTTTATCAACATCTACACCCAGTTTTTTTTTCGATAAGTCTCTAATATGCCCATAACTAGACTTTACTAAAAAATCATCTCCAAGAAATTTTTTAATAGTTTTTGCTTTGGCAGGGGACTCAACTATAACTAAATTGTTTTCCATTTATTAAAATTAAATTTTAAATTGCAAAATAAACAAATTCCAAAACCAATTCATAAATTTTTTTTAATTTTACGCCATAAAATTTATGACATGGTTAAGAATAAAGCTGCAAAAGTAACTTATTCTGGCAAATTTGCCAGAAATTTCACAATTTGTTTTTGGACAATCAGTATTTTACTACTAATTGGAGTATTCATATATTTTAAAATGACTGCTAATAATAAGTTCGGACGTATGCCAACATTTGAGCAACTCGAAAATCCTCAGGAAAACTTAGCCACCAGAATTTATTCATCCGATCTTGAGTTACTTGGCACATATTTTAGAGAAAATCGCTCACAAGTATCCTTTGACGAATTATCCCCCAATTTAATAGATGCTTTAATAGCTACCGAAGACATAAGGTTTTATAAACACAGTGGAATTGACTTTAGAGCAATTCCACGAGTAATTTCAGGAATTACTGGTGGTGGCTCGCGAGGAGGAGGCAGCACAATTTCGCAACAACTTGCAAAAATGTTATTTAACAGACCTAGTGATTTGTCTGCAATTGAGCTAGTAAACTGCAAATTCCAAGAATGGATAATTGCTGTAAGACTTGAGCGTAGTTTTACTAAAGAAGAGATAATCGAAATGTATTTGAATAAATTCGATTTTTTAAATTTAGCAGTTGGAATAGAATCTGCCTCGCGAGTTTATTTTGACACTACTCCAAATGCGTTGAGCATAACACAGTCAGCAATGCTAGTAGGTATGGCTAAAAACCCCTCTCTATACAATCCACTAAAACGTCCCGAAGAGACTTTACACAGAAGGAATGTCGTTCTAAGCCAGATGTTAAAATACGATTATCTTACCAAAGAGGCTTTTGATTCTTTAAAAACAGTTCCACTCGAAATAAAATATCAAAAAGTTGACCACAACATTGGCTCGGCAACATATTTTAGAGAGTTTTTACGTATGTGGCTAACAGCAAAAAAACCCGTTGCAGAAAATTATTTCGATATGCGTGAATACAAAGAGGACTCTATAAACTGGGCGATAGACCCGTCGTATGGTTGGTGTAATAAGAACACAAAACCTGATGGAACCTCCTACGATATATACAGCGATGGCTTACAAATATATACTACAATTAATAGTCGTATGCAAAAATATGCCGAAGATGCAGTGCGACAACATATAGGTGGATATATACAGGGAGAGTTTATGAAAGATCAAAAATATAATAAGAGACCTCCTTTCTCAAACGATCTCTCACAAAAAGAAGTTGATAATATTATGTATCTTACAATGAAACGCACGGAAAGATGGCGTGTGATGAAAGCCGCTGGCATTACCGAAGATTCAATTATGCGTAGTTTTAAAAACCCCGCCGCAATGAGCGTATTTGCATGGGAGGGAGATATAGATACGATTATGACACCTTATGACTCTATATTGTATTATAAGCATTTTCTAAGAGCAGGTTTTATGTCGATGGAGCCGCAAACTGGACATGTTAAAGCTTATGTTGGTGGGATAAATTACAAACACTTTAAATTTGACCAAGTTACAAAGTCAAGAAGGCAAATTGGTTCGACTATTAAGCCTTTTATTTATTGTCTCGCAATGCAAAATGGCTATTCGCCCTGTACCAAAGTACCTAATGTTGAAGTAACGTTTAAACTTCCTAAAGGATCTGCTGGGAAGGAATACTATACACCTAAATTTTCGGAAACAAAACATGATGGAGAAATGATAACCTTAAAATTTGGTTTAGCGAACTCACTTAACCAAATTTCGGCATGGGTATTAAAACAGTATTCACCTCAAGCCGTTGTTTCGATTGCAGAAAAAATGGGTGTGCATAGCCATATCGATCCTTACCCATCTATTTGTGTTGGTGCTGCCGAAGTATTACTAAGCGAAATGGTAGGTGCTTATTGCACGTTTGCCAACAAAGGAATTTACACTCGCCCCATGTATGTAACACGCGTTGAGGATAAAAATGGAAATGTTTTAGCAAACTTTAGTCCAATTCAAACTGAAGCTATAAGCGAAGAAACGGCTTACTTAATGGTCGATCTAATGAAAGGAGTAGTTGACATGGGGACTTCGATTAGATTAAGATTAACTTATAAACTATATAACGAACTCGCTGGTAAAACTGGTACCACAAACAACCATTCGGACGGGTGGTTTATTGGAGCAGCTCCTGAGCTTGTAAGCGGCGGTTGGGTTGGAGGAGAAGAACGAAGCATCAGATTCAGATACATTACACTAGGGCAAGGCGCATCTCTAGTACTGCCAATTTTTGGCTTGTATATGCAAAATGTTTACGATGATCCTAAACTACCATATTCTATCGAAAGTAGATTTGAAAGACCAACACAACTGTCTGTAGAAATAGATTGTGAAGAATATGAAAAAAACAATCAAACTGGAAGTTTTAATCAATTATAGACCTAAGTTCGATATAAAATTAAATACACTAGTAAGAGTTTTTTCATAAATGTTAA